>CAZILR010000187.1:0-8836 GCA_964539995.1 uncultured Planctomyces sp. | reverse complement strand
TAGTGCATCGGGCAGGCAGATGTCTGTGACGATGGAGAAGCCGAGGACTCGCAGGCCAGCGTGGACGGCGACGAGGACTTCGGGGACGGTGCTCATGCCGACGACGTCGGCTCCCATGCCGCGCAACATGCGGTATTCGGCGCGGGTTTCGAGGTTCGGTCCGGCCACGGCGACAAAGACGCCTTTGTGAGCTGTGATGCCGAGTTCCAGCGCGGCTTGCAGAGCGATCGCGCTGAGTTCGCGTGAGTACGGCTCACACATGTCGGGAAAGCGTGGGCCGAGCTTGTCGTCGTTGATGCCTCGCAGCGGGTTGTCACCCATCAGATTGATCTGGTCGTCAATGACCACGACGTCGGAAAGCTCGAAGTGCGGATTCATCCCGCCGGCCGCGTTGGTCACGACGAGCGTGTCCGCTCCGAGGGCCTTCATCACTCGCACCGGAAACGTGACCTGCTGCATCGAGTAACCTTCGTAGAAATGGAAGCGGCCCTCCATCGCCACGAGGGGGACGCCGCGCAGTTCGCCGCAGACCAATTGTCCTGCGTGGGACGGCGACGTGGATGTCGGAAAGTGCGGAATCTCGGCATACGGAATGACGGTCTTGTTGGTGATTTGCTCGGCAAGCCCGCCCAGACCGGTGCCGAGAATCATTCCGGCTTTCGGAGCCCCAGGCCATCGCGAGCGAACGAACGCGGTCGCTTCGTCAATCTGTTTGGCGAGTCCTTGCATGAGAGGGCACCTCGGAGAGTTGTGCCACGGCTGTCTCGTCGTGTTTGAAAGGCACGGCTGAGACAGTCGTGGCACGAAAACGAAAAATCCGCCACTCGGCGAACGGGTGGCGGATCGTAATGGATTCGAGTTGAGGCCGCGAAGCGGACGCGACGTCTTTGACTCAGTTACTCTTCGTCATCGAAATCGTCTTCGTCATCGTCGTCATCCAGATCGTCGTCATCGTCATCCAGATCATCGTCGAGGTCGTCTTCGAGATCATCCTCGAAGTCATCCTCTTCAAATTCCTCGTCTTCGAGTTCGTCATCGCCGTCGTCGAAGTCCTCGTCGTCATCGAAGTCTTCATCGTCTTCGTCGCCGAAGCCCCCTTCTTCTTGTTCTTCGCCGAAGCCACCATCTTCGCCACCGCTGCCCCCGCCTTCGTCGTCATCACCTCGAAGGTCGATGGACAACGAACGGTCCTCGGTCGGAACCAACCAACCCTCGGTGGTGCTGGTGCGTGGAAAAACTTCCGCGTCGGTGAGTGCCAGGGCCATCGAAAATCACCTCAAAACTTCGTGCAAGGAACTGTCGCCAAGCCACTCCGGCTTGGCAGTCGGCGGGTTCTTTAGTGGTGGTTCCAATCTTTGTCAAGCAACGTATCGCGGCAAAAAAGTCGGCACGAACCGACCAGACTCTTCGGTCTGATTTTTGATTTTCGATTTTTGATTTTTGATTTCCACCAGCAATCTTTCGAGTTACCAGGCAATCGAAAATCAAAAATCAAAAATCGAAAATAATTGCTATTCGTGCCGCAACGCTTCGATCGGGTCCATCATGGCGGCGCGGCGAGCGGGATACAGGCCAAACGCCACGCCGACTCCCACGGAGATGCCGAACGCCACAAAGAATGACCACGCGGCAAACATCGGCTCCACGGCTTGCAAGTGGAGCGGGAGGCTCTTCCACACATCACTGAACCAATTCTTCAACATCCAGCGGACCCCCTCGGTCACGGGGCTGCACAGCCAGCCGCAAGCCATGCCGAGCGCTCCGCCCGTTCCGGTCAGCACGACGGTCTCGGCCAGGAACTGGCTGATAATGTCGCGGCGTTTCGCACCCAGCGCGCGGCGGATGCCGATCTCGCGAGTTCGCTCCGTCACGGTCGCCAGCATGATGTTCATGATGCCGATGCCGCCGACGATCAGCGAGATGCCAGCGATCACGACGAGCAGGGCATTGAACATCATTTGCAGCATCTCGGCCTGGCGGAGCAATTCCTTGGGGACGACGACGGCGTATTCGGGAGTCTTGTGAAAGCGCTCGAGCTGCGTCTTGATGAGATCGGCGGTTTGCTCGACCTGATCGATGTGCTCGACAGTCACGGTGATCTGATTGAGCTGGATGATCTCCCCTTCGCGTCCGCCGGCTTTCGCGGTGAAGACTTGGTCGCCGATGCGTGCTCGGAACGTCGGCAGCGGGATGTAGATATCGGTGTTGTAGTCGCGGCCTTCCAGGCTGCCGCCGATCGCGGCGGATGGCAAACGGCTCGCCGTCAGACCGATGATGACGTAAAAATCGTTGTCAATTTTGACCGAACGGCCAATCGGGTCTTCGTAGGGAAACAGATGCTTGGCGGTCTCGCTGCCGATCACGCAGACGTTGTCGCGATCGAGGCCGTCGCGGTCGGAGATGAACCGGCCGCGTTCCATCGTCAGGTGGTTGATCTCGAAATAGTCCGACGTGCAGCCGATGAATCGCACGTCGCAGGCTCGATCCTGAAACCGGGCCTCTTTGTGAATGTCGCGCAGCGGCACCGCGCGGCGGACGGTCGGGATGGTGCGCATCCGCTCGAAGTCGTCGCGTGTGATGCCGTATTCGATGAAGAACGCGCCCATCGACTTCGGGCTGGCGCTCGCCGGCTTGATGCTCTTGATGATGATGTTCGTCGCACCCAAATCCTTGATCTGCTGCTGAGCCTGATAGCTGACCCCTTCACCCAGTGCGACCAACCAAATCACGGCGGTGACGCCAATCAAAATACCGAGCATCGCCAAGCTCGCTCGGAGCTTGTGCAGCATCAGGCTTTTGAAGCCGTTCAGAATCGTGCGAAGAAAACTGCTGAGCACGTCAACCTCTGTGCCGTGTGATGTCAGGACACGTTCGGACTTCGATCACTGCGAAGAGAGCAGATGGCTTGGCTCGACTTCGATCCATTGATGGCGAGCATCGTAAGTCATGCGAAAATATTCAAAGAATCCTTGAATCCCCAAGATGCAATATGCCAACTGTCGGCGGACAACGCCCACTGGCGTTCGCCAACGGAACACCTCCGGAGGCCGACGCAGTTCCAGATTCAATTCCAGCCGACGGTAACTCCCTGTCGTGCCCAACGCGGATTGGATTTCCACGTCCGGGCAGTCGGTTAAATCGAGTTGCAACAAATCCGCCGCGTGCGGCGTCAGTAACGTGACGTCCGAGCCTGTATCCACCAAGGCATCCACCAAGGCATCCACCAGAATCCGGCTGCCATGCGGTGACTCGATCACGAGCGAAACGACGGGGCGAGAACAATTACGAACCGTCAACGTGAGGAAACGCATCTACCACATCCCTCCCACGAGAACCGTCCCCGGCTTCAGGATGTGGTGAAAATAGATCAACTTGCCTTGAGCCACCAATTCGCGAGTGTCCGCGACAATGTCCCCCAAGTCCGCAGCGTGAGCCAGCACCGAACAAGCATCCGTATCCCAGGCGATCCACTCACCCTCGAATTGGGATTCGATTTCGGGCGGCACCACCAAGTTTTCGGGCGGCGGAAAATTGTCTGACATCCCAGGCTCCTGACTGAGCATCCTCTTCGAGCGAACTATTGCCCACCCGGTGCCGCTGGCGCACCACCAGGACCACCGCCTCCGGCTTGGCGTTCTTTGATGAACTTGGCGATGCGATCAACCATCTCTTTCGCCTCTTTGCGATCCAGGAACCCGTCACTGTCGGTGTCGTTTTGCTCCCAACGAGACTTCAACTGTTCGCTGGCTTCATCCTTACTGATCTTGCCGTCGCCGTCCGTGTCTTGCTTCATGATGTCGGTGACGGTCGGCATCTTGAATCCACCGGCGGCCTTGGGCTGCCCGCCACCCGTCGCCGGGCCGCTGGGTTCTGCGCCGGCTGGTTTGTCATCCTTCGCGACTTTCTTCTCAGCCCCATTCGACTCTTTCTTCGAGCCGTTTGGTTCCGTCTTCAGAGCGGCCGCGCCGAACTTCTTGTTGGGATCGGTTTCTTGTGTGCCGTTGCGAGGTTCTTCTTTGCGAGCCTCATCCACCATTGCTTTCGGGTTGAGCAACACGACGTCCCCTTCCTTGAGTCCGTCCTTAATCTCAAACACTCTGTCGTTGGTCAGGCCGACCGTGAGCGGACGGCGCTCAAACTTGCCCGAACCATTGACGACCCAGGCGTTGAACTTGCCCCCTTGCTCGACGACGCAACTGACCGGCACGGTCAGCACGTCGGACAAGTCGGCGATCAGCACCTCGACCTCGGCGGTCATCGCGGGCTTCAGCCCCTCGGCCTCGCCGTCGATCTTTACGATGGTCGCGTATTCTTTGAGGTTCGAGCTCATCCAACTCCCCGGTTCGGGCTGATTGGCGATCGAGATAATCTTGCCTTGAAACTCGCGGTCGCTGATTTTCACGTTGGCGGGCATGCCGACTTTCAACCGCTCGACCTTGCTTTCATGCACGGTCATCTTGACCTGCATGTTGCTAAGGTCCGGCAGTCGCAGAATCGTTTGTGATTCGCGAACGGTCGCCCCTTCCTCAATTTTCACGCCAGACCCCGAATTGAAACCACGGCCGCCACCTTGATCGTTCGCGTAAATCACGATGCCGTTTTGCGGAGCCTTGATCTCACAGTTGAGAAGCTGTCGTTCGAGGCGTTGCGACTTGGCTTTTTCCAAATTGAAAGCCGCTTGCTCGGAGGCCACCAGGGCTTTCGCGGCCTCGGATTTGGCTTCCAGCTCCTTGAGCATCTTTCTCCGCGAGAATTTTTCCAGCACGGTCTTGGCAGTCTTGGCGGATTCGAGTTCCAATTTGGATCGCTCGACCGCGAACTCGTCGGCCTCGACTTGCAGTGAGGTTGTGAAGCCTTTGCGAGACATTTTTCGAGTGTGTTCCAGCAGGTTTTCTGAACTGCGGAGATTCTCCTGAGCGATGTTGATGTTCGCCTCGGCGATTTGCAGTTCTTTGACGTAGGTGCCTTGGGAGTACTCTTCAACGGCGATCTCAGCGGCACCGAAATTTTCTTCGGCCTGAATCTTGGAAGCCTGCGCCTTGCCCAGATTGATCTTCTGGGCGTTGAGCTGGTCCTCAATCGTCGAGCTATCCAACGTGACAAGCAATTCGCCCGCTTGAACCTCAGTCCCTTCGGGCACGATCTTCAGAATCGAAGTGCCACCGGCGACTTGGCATTTCACTTCGATGTTCTTGGCACTCTCCATGTTGCCGGCCGCGACCACTGTGACCAGCAGCCGTCCTTTGGCCACTGTGTGCTTCAAAGCTCCGCCGAGATTTGCGGAGGCCCCGCTTCCGGACGCCGATTCCCCTCCGCCATCGCCGTAAAGTTGCCATCCGAGCAAGCCCAGCACGGCCACGAGCAACCCGAAGAGTGCCAGCTTGCCAAGCAAGCGAGTCGGCCGCTCGCGACGAAAGTTGTAGACCAACTCATCGGCGGACGGGCGAGTTTCAGTGTTCGTTGACATGGCATCTCCTCGAGGCAGGGGAGTCTTCGTTTCGTGGCGAGGAGTCGATGCGACGCAGGTCAGGTGGGATCGCAAAACGTCGCACAGACTCGGAAGGTTAAGCAGCGCGTCGCGCCGCTCTTCGGGCAGAAAGTCGGGGGGATTATCGGCGCGGTATCCCCTGGTTTCAACAGGCAACCCTCAGAGGACTTTCAAACGCCGGATGAAAAATGAACGACCAAAATTGAAAAATGCAAATTTTCCGCGTCCCTTTTTGCATTCTCCACCTCTTACTTCTCGCTCTCCACTTCTTGCGTTCCACTCGGAACTTCCCTCGCGGCTGAAACGGCTTGGATGTTTAACGCCTTCGGCGGGACTGGCTCCTTCCGACGCAGCCGCCACCAGTGGCCTTCCTCTCGCGGCCCCGGCTTCCGCGGGACAAGTGCAGCATCCGGCCCATTCACTGGGTCTCGCGGAGCGGGCGGAAGGGGCAACGCGGGATTGGTTGTCCCCTCCGAACCGCTCTCACTTCCCGATGAATCGCCGGTCGCTCCTGCCGCGTCGAGGTCTTTGAACCATTGCTCTGGGATCGACGGTGGCAACAAGCACTCGTCTGCTCGCATTCGCTCCACCTGATCGAGCGGCTGCGCAACCCACAGATTGTTCTCGTCCAACTGCATCACGCCGAGATCACGGATCAGCGTCATGTGCGTGGCGTAGTACGCCAGCCAGACGCTCATCACGTTGTTCTGCACGCTGCGCAAGTCGGACAGCGCATCCAACAAATCGCGAGCGGCCGTCGGTCCGAACTGCGCCGGAGCTGCTCCCGGTGCCGCAGGAGCGACAGGCTTGTTCAAGTTTTCGCGTCGTTCATCGACACGGCGAATTGCGATCGCCATCGCACGCCGCTGAATCTCCAGGTTCGCCCGATGCTGGTCGAGCTGACGCAGCCGGCCGCGCAATTGTTGATGCACACCATCCTCAAACTGGATCAGCCGCCGCCGCGCCTGCTGATACGAAATCAACTGCGCCCGATAGATGTTCCGCTCGTTGAGCCGCGTGAACGGAGCATCGAACCGCAGACCTGCTCGAAGCACTCCGGTCGTGTGCGTGAACTCCGCCGGATTCACCCCCGTCGTTCCAACGTCGCCGCTAATCACAAGATCGAGTCCCGACTCCAAGGCGTTGGCATTGAACTCAATCAGACGCCAGGTATCGACCAGCGTGGCCCGATTGTTCATCCAGTCCACGCGATTCGCTCGCGCGATCGCGAGCGCATCGAGCGGATGCAGAGTCAAAGGCTCGACGGTGATGACTTCCAGCCTCGACCGAGCCTGAACCAGCGAGAGTTCTTTGACGAGGTTATCCAGCCCCACCGACAACGTGACCAAATCACCCATGACCTTTTCGGTCGTCTCAGGTGTCAGTCCCGCGCGAATCTCACTGAGCGTCGCACCCATCTCAGCATGACCGCCGATCAGTCGCTTGTGCGTTTCCTTCAGCCGCGTCCACTCTTCGCGAGCCGTCTGCTGGTCAGCCGGTGCGACATCTCGCAATCGCGCTTCGCCCTGCGTGTCCAGCTTTTGCAGGTCGCTCTCGACCACCGTCAGTTGTTCGGCAATGTCCCGCAGGGCGGCGGCAATGCGATCCGCCATCGCTTCCAGATCCGAGACCACGGGTTTCGATTTCAACTCCCCCAATTCCGAGAGAATCTGCGACAATGTATCTTGAGCCGCCCCCAAATCGGGATCAATGAACTGGAACTGTTTGATCAAAGAATCGTTCAACTCGATTGGCACATGCGGCGGAAGTCCGAGCGTCTGAACTTTGAATTGGTCAAGCTGCGTCTCCAGCGAATTTTTCGCCGAGAGCATATTGGCTCGTTCGGTCTCGATGTTCTGCCGGAACTGATCGACCTGCGCAATGTCGATCAATCCCGCCGCGAGATTCGCCTCCAACAGCGGCCGAGTCCGCGCCTGAGCTTTCAGCAACTCTTGCAAGTTCCGAATCTGCTGGAGTTGCTGCACCAGTCCGATGAACCCGTTTTGCAATCCCGCACCGCCACCCGCGAAGCCCGTGGTTCCACCACCACCACCGCCGGCACCTTGGTTTTGGCCACCGCCGCCGCCGCCAAACCCGGTCGCATCACCAACGCCACCGAATCCACCAGTACCAACTCCCGTGAAGCCGTCGAGTCCCGCACCCGTAAAACCACCGCGGCGCTGCGGGCCAGCGACTCCGTTGTTGTCGCCAATCGCGATCTGCGTGAAGAAGCCTTGCCGATAGCGATACATCGAACGCACGTTCGCCAACAGCGTCCGTTCCGCAAGCGTGAGTCGTTCCAAACCGACAACACGTCCGCCAGCTCGCAGCAGCGGCTGCAAAAATGCAAAACCCGCGATCGACGCCGCCGCGCTTTGATCCGGGCCGGCAAACTGCCAGACAAAACTGTTGGCGAATCCGACGACCAATTCGCCGGCCGTCGCCAATCGCCGTCGCGCTTCCAATC
Source organism: uncultured Planctomyces sp. (assembly GCA_964539995.1). Taxonomy (GTDB): domain Bacteria; phylum Planctomycetota; class Planctomycetia; order Planctomycetales; family Planctomycetaceae; genus SXKJ01. The sequence continues at coordinate 881 of CAZILR010000187.1, read as the reverse complement.
CTGTCGTGGTTCGCAGCGTGTCGCCGACCGCGCCGAACGGCGCTAACCTCGTCGATCCACCAAAAATTCCGGCTCCTCCGCCAGCCGTGTTGCCGACACCGCTTCCCGTCGGATCAGGACCACGATGGTTGTAGAACGTCGAATTGCCGCCGAAGAACTGCGTGTCCAACCGAAACCGCTCGGTGCTCACGTCGAGCGACGAGAGATACAGCGTCTCTAGCTGTTGCTGATAGTTCGGCGAGTGGATCAGAGCCAATCGCATCGAATCTTCCAGCCGCAACTCATACGCACCACTCGACGAGCGAGTGACATACTGATCGAGACATTGCTGCCACGTCGGATTTTCCAACCCCGATCGGTCACCGTTGTCGTGCCACTTCGACCAGCCCTTTTCGCCATAAACGCAGTGCATCAACTCATGCGATTCGGGATCGTCCGGCGGCAGCGGAGGCTTCACCGGGTCATACGGGTCGTAGTACCGGCTGGCCGGATTCATTTCGATGCTGAAGCAAGGCTGCGCCCAGCGCGCGTCGCACGATTTTTCTTCGACCAGAGCGCGAGCGTCGTCGTCCGCCTGTTGGCGGTACATCGCGCGATTGCAACCACCGACCGAGCCGATCACCGCGCACGCCGTCAGGCCGAGCAGCAGCTTTCGCCGGAGAAACACCGACGGACAGATCATCGCACGCCCCCAAGGAACCTCCGCGAATCGCCCTTCCCGCGTCACGTTTGCCAGCGCAGCCAACGCCGACGACGCGAGAACAACTCTCACGGACTTTCATTGGTTTCGACGCCCCGACTTTGCCGACTTTAACGATTGTCGCAGTCGCATCAGCACACGGCTTATCTGATGTGACCTCGGCAGAACTTGGCAAGCTTGG
>CAZILR010000186.1:7342-8847 GCA_964539995.1 uncultured Planctomyces sp. | reverse complement strand
AGTCTCGCAGGACTTCTCGCACGAACCGCTGCCGCCTCGTGAAGAACTTGGCACCGTTGGCTTGTGGTGCGAGCTGCACGGCGAGGCGTTCTTGCAGGCTGGCATGCACCATCTGGAGTGCCAGTTCGACTTCAACGCAACCGTCGATCAATTGGACGCTGCCGAAATCCTGACCATGCCGCCATTCACGGACTTGCCATATCTGCGGCAGGCCTTCACACGCGGCGAAATCTGGCCGGTGAACCCGCAGCGAGTCGAGCGATTGCTAGCGGCGAAACGCATCACGCCGGATCAAGCTCAACAGTTCTTGAGCAACGGCGCAATCGGCTCGCACTTGGAAATCTTGCAGCGCGACGATGGCTACAAAGGCTTCAACCAGCGCGGGATCAACGAGATCATTTCGGCCACCGACCCAAGACGAGCGACGTCGATGTGAGGCCGGTTGTGCCGAGTCTGTCGGTCATGCGACAGCGGCGAGGGGTGTCGATCGGGAAAGCGTGCAAAGGCGAAACGGCTGCTTACGTTCGCTAGGAAGTGCGAACATCATGCGGCACCATGAGTTCGTCCTTTCGCGACATCTTGCTGATTGAAGACAGTGAAGCCGATCGCGTGCTCATCGCTGCGATGTTGGCGGATGGTGCTGCTAGTGAATGGCGCGTCGTGGCGTGTGGCACTTTGGCCGAGGGCTTGGATGTGCTGCGGTCGGCTGATTCCTCGCAGACCGTCGCGGCCGTGTTGCTCGATCTGTCGCTGCCGGACAGTCATGGATTGGAGACGTTCAATTCGGTTCGACAAACCGCTCCGTCGCTGCCGATCGTGATCCTGACCGGCAACGACGACGAAGACGTCGCGAACCGGGCGGTCAATCTGGGGGCGCAGGATTATCTCTTCAAGAACTCGCTGACCGGCGATTTGCTGCGCAAGTCGCTGCGATACTCGATTGAACGCAAGCGGCTCGAACGAACTTGGCGTGACGAATTGGAGCAGCGAGTCCGCGAGCGCACGGCCGAACTTTCCGCCGCCAACGAAGTCTTGCAGCGAGAGATTGCCGAGCGGCGACGTGCGGAAGAGGCTTTGCAGGACAGCCGGCGGTTCGTCGAGCGGATCACCGACGCGACTCCCAGCATCGTTTACATCCTAGACGTGACGTCGCGGCGATTGGTTTACGCGAACGAGCAACTCCGAGCGGTGCTCGGTTATGAACTCGACGAGGTGAGGAACTGGACCGAAGAGTTCCTGACGAACAATGTTCATACGGACGATCTGCCGCGTGCGTTGCAAGCGCTGCTGGACACGGTCGGCATTCGCGACGAGGAAACCCAGGAGGTCGAGGCTCGTGTTCGACATGCGGACGGAAATTGGCGCTGGCTACATTTCCGCACGGTGATTTTCCGCCGGGCACCTGATGGGGCGGTTCGGTTGGTGCTCGGCGCGGCCGACGACATCACTGACCGCAAGACGGCCGAGGATCAGTCTCGGCAGCAGCAGGAGCAATTGGTCTATGT
>CAZILR010000186.1:0-7242 GCA_964539995.1 uncultured Planctomyces sp. | reverse complement strand
CCGAGACCGACTTGAACGACACGATCCGCGACGTGGTCGAGATGGTCCGCACGGAAGCCGAGGGGCGCGAAGTCCATGTGCGGCTCGAACTGCCTGAAGAACTGCCGCGCGTCCGAGCGGATCGCATCCAGTTGCAGCAGGTCATGCTGAATCTGGTTCGCAACGGCTTCGAGGCCATGCACGGCACGCCGTCGGAGGACCGCTGTCTGACGGTCGAGTCGCGACTGATCGATCATGACAGCGTTGCCGTGTGCGTCCGCGATGAAGGCGAGGGGTGCGAATCGCGGCACTTGGATCGTCTGTTTGAGCCGTTCTTCACGACCAAAGAACAAGGGCTGGGAATGGGGCTGTCGATCAGCCGCTCGATCATCGAATCGCACGGCGGGCGGCTAACGGCTCGGCCCAATGCGACTCGCGGTTTGACGTTTCAATTCACATTGCCAATTCGGCCAGAGGTGGCGGGATGATTGCGACCGAAACACACGACTCGCTGGTCTTCGTGCTGGATGACGAACCGGCCGTGCGCGATTCGCTCTGCGAACTACTGGAATCGGAGCACTATCAGGTCCGCGCGTTCGGTTCTCCAAGCGAGTTCTTGCAGTCACCCGACCCGAAACAAAAAGCGTGTCTGATTCTCGACCTCAAAATGCCGGAGATGCACGGTCTGGATGTGCTGCAAGCGGTCGCGCATCAAAAGCCAAGGCTGCCGACCATCGTGCTGACCGCGCATGCCGAAGTTCCATCGGTTGTCTCCGCGATGAAGGCGGGAGCGGTCAATCTGCTGGAGAAGCCGTGCAGTGACGATCAATTACTCAACGCCGTCCGTGACGCGATCGCACAGTCGCAACAATCCTGCGAACAGCAGACAACTTTCGAGGCCGTGCAAACCAAGCTCAGCCGACTGTCGCTTCGCGAACGGGAAATCCTCCAGCAGTTGATCGCCGGAAAAAACGTGAAACAGATTGCTCTGCAATTGGGGACCAGTCCCAACACGGTTCGCAACCAACGGGGCAGTATCTTGGAGAAAATGGAAGCCGATTCGATGGCCGACCTCGTGCGGATGGTTCTTGAAGCCGGTTGATTCGAGAGGCTAGGGACTGGAGGCTAGGGGCTAGCCTTCGGAGTTTTGCCCACTCACGTTAGCCCCTAACCCCTGGCCTCTAACCCCTAGCTATGTCTCGACTGGCTTTGTTCAATTCGATGCCTGCCGTTTGGGAAAGCCTTGTCCGACGAGGTGACTTCAGTCGTTGGCCGCGGTCACGGCATATGTCCACATGGGCGGCGCTCGTGTTTGCGCTCGTGGTCTTCACGATCGACTGTCTGATGCCGGCCAGCGGAACATTGGCGATGCTGTATGTTTTGCCGGCGATCCTCACGTTGGGAAGTCGTCGACAGGGATCGCTCGTGGGCATCAGTCTGCTGTGCGTTGTGCTGACGGTCGTCGGTTACTTTGCGGGCGCACCAACGGTGGTTGCGTCCGAAGAAGTGAGCCAGCGCGGAGCCGCATTGATCGCCGTGGGCCTGATGGCTTGGATTGGTTGGCAATTGGTGGAGTCGGTCGAGACGACACAGCAATTGCGACTTGATTCGTGTCTGCGTCAGGTTGCCGAAGAAGCGGCGACCTTCTTCCGTTCGATGGTCGATCATGTGCCGATCGGTATTTCGCGGACAGACCTCAGCGGCCGGTTCGTGTTCGTCAACGAAGAATTCTGCAAGATGTTCGGCACGTCGGCGGAGGATCTGTTGGGGAAGACGCCCGATGACGTCGTGCCGCAATTCGCAACGGACAAATCTAGCTCCATCAACCGGCGTGTGTTGGAAAAGGCTCAGCCCGAAGAGCGGATCGAACGACTCACTCTGGGCGAGAGTGAACAATTCATGAAAGTCATCCGCATGCCGGTGAAGGACGATCAACAGCAGGTGATCGGCATGCAGGCGGTGTGGCTGGATGTCACCGAGTTGCAGCAGGCTCAGAATCGGCTGGAGCGGTACGCTCAGAATCTCGAACGGAGCAACGTCGATTTGCAGCAGTTCGCCTACGTCGCTTCGCACGACCTGCAAGAGCCGTTGCGTGCCGTGAGCAGTTACTGCCAACTGATCGAGAAGAATTACACCGGCCAACTCGATGAGCGGGCGATGCGCTGGCTGCAATTCGTGGTCAACGGAGCACGGCGGATGCAGACGCTCGTGCGCGACCTGCTGACGTACGCGCGAGTCGATAACAAGGCGGAGTCCTGGATCACGGTCGATAGTGATTCGGTCTGCCGACTGGCGGTCGAAAATCTGTCGCAGTCGATCAAAGAGGCTGAGGCCGAAGTGACTGTCGGCAAACTGCCCATCGTCTGGGCCGATGCGACGCAGTTGGAGGCTGTGTTTCAGAACCTCATCGGCAATGCGGTGAAGTTCCGGGGCGAACGTCCGCCGCGGGTCTCGATTGCCGCACAGCGCGTTGAGAAGGAATGGCAGTTCGCCGTGCGCGACAACGGCATCGGCATCAAGCCGGAATTTCACGAGCGAGTCTTTGAAATCTTCAAGCGGCTGGATTCCCAAGACCGTTATTCCGGGACCGGGATCGGCTTGGCGATCTGCAAACGAATCGTCGAACGGTACGGCGGTCGAATTTGGGTCGAGTCACAATTTGGACAGGGCAGCACTTTCTTCTTCACGCTGCCAACTCCGTAGTGCCTTTTTCGAGTCGTCACATGCCTCGCGCCGAAAATTCTGTCCGTCCGATGCACATCCTGCTGATTGAGGACAATCCGGCGGACGTGGAGCTGACTCGGCAGTGTTTCCGCGAGAGCCGGATTCCCAACGAGGTTCATGCCGCGCTCAACGCGGACACGGCGTTTGCGTTTCTGCGCAGCACCGGTCAGTTCACGAACGCTCCGCGACCCGATTTGGTGTTACTGGATTTGAATCTGCCGGGCATCGACGGACGCGAAATCCTCGCTGCCATCAAGAGCGACCCCGACCTGCAACTGATTCCCGTCGTGGTACTGACCACTTCCGACGCGGACAGTGACATCCGCGAGGCGTATCGCCTGCAAGCCAACTCGTACCTTCGCAAGCCGGTGGATCTCGACGAGTTCATCGAACTCGCCGATGCGGTCTGCACCTACTGGTTCCGCTTCGTGATTCAACCACCGCTCGCGCGTCAACCGCTCTCAGGTCGAAGCCATCAGGTCGTGTAGTCGGCATTCAACCGCACATACTCGGCGGTGAGATCGCTGGTCCAATAGCGGACGCGAGCGTTGCCGAGTTTCAGTGTCATCTCAACATGCGTGTCGCGGTTGTTGCGGATGCTGTCCGAGACCGTCTTCGGATCGAACGGCAGCGGTGCCCCATCACGGTACACGTCGAGGCCGTTGATGCGGAGCGAGATATCTTCTTCGCGTAACGGCACTCCGGCGTACCCGGCGGATGAAACGATGCGTCCCCAGTTCGGATCAGCCCCGTGGATCGCGGTTTTGTTGAGCGGGCTGTCGGCGATCGTCTTCGCGATGCGAAACGCCTCGTCGCGCGTGCGAGCGCCGATGACGTCGATCGTGATGAAGTGTGTGGCACCTTCCGCATCTCGGATGATCGCGGTCGAGAGTTCCGTGCAGACTTCGTCGAGCAGCTTTTGAAACTTCGCGAGGCTGTCGGCGTCGAGCGGTCCAGTTCCGGACGCTCCGTTGGCCAGCAGGAGCACGGTGTCGCTGGTGCTGGTGTGTCCTTCGACGCTGATGCAGTTGAAACTCTGATTGACGGACGCTCGCAGCGCGGCATCCGCCTCCTTGGGAGTTAACTCGGCGTCGGTCATGATCGTACAGAGCATTGTCGCCATGTTCGGAGCGATCATCGCCGCACCCTTGCAGGCTCCGCTGATACGCACGGTTTTCGTTCCGTTCGACCCGCGCAGTTCGGCCGAGCGAGTCGCCTGCTTCGGCACGGTGTCAGTCGTCATGATCGCTCGCGCGGCCAAATCAAACGCGGATGGCGTGCTCGCGAGCGCCGCCGCCGCTTGTGGGATGCCCGCTTCGAGTTTTTCCATCGGCAAGAACCGGCCGATGACTCCGGTCGAGCAGACCAGCACGTCGTCCGCGGCGCAACCCAACGATTTCGCGACCGTTTCGGTCATCCGACGAGCGTCCGCAAGTCCTCGCTCACCCGTTGCGGCGTTCGCGTTGCCGGAGTTGATCACGACTGCTCGGCCGGTCGTCCGAGGCACACGCTCACGACAGACTTTGACCGGCGCTCCGCAGACGAGGTTTGTCGTGAAGACTCCCGCCGTCGCAGCCGGGCGATCCGAAACGAACAATGCCAAATCGAGCCGCCCAACATCGCCGCGAACTCCGCAAGCGACACCCGACGTTTGAAAACCAAGAGGCAACGAGAACTCGGACATTGAATCACACTGTCATTTCTACTCAGGGAACCAATTGATGAGTTGCTGCCGCAGTCGTTGAAACGCTGCATCTGTGCATTTGCGAAGACTGATCTTCGATGCGATCTGTTGATAGAGCGCGGACGATCTCGGCTGATTGGACTCTTTCAAAACTGCTTCCATGCTTTCTTTCGGGCGCAGAGGTTTGTCGTTGGCTTGAAATCCAAAACCAGTTTGTCCAAGCCAGTTTCTGATCGTGTCGTCGTGTGGCCAACCAACGATTTCCCGAATCGCATTGTCGGAGCCCCACATCCAGGCATCGACTTCAGGTTCAATGACGATAGCTTTCGCGCGGTCCTGCCATGCCGTCTGCAATCGGGAGTCCAACCGGGATTCGAGCACCAATGCCTCGTCGGCTGAGCCACTTCCCTCAAAGTCCATCACCAGCAAAGCATGTGAGAATCTTTGACGCGCGAGGCCGACAATGTCGGGACCAGTTTTTCGAACTCCTCCGTCATGTTCTGGATGAACAATGAAATCAAAGGTCACCGGACGAATCCCAAGCGCAGCGGGCCGCTCCAATGCCCCTTTCAACGCGAATTGCGCGTTTTTGTCAGCCACAAGCAGGACGAGGTCTTTCATGGTTGGTTAGCTGAGGATTCCCGTGGCAAACAAAACACCCAAGTCCGGTTCACCACGTTTCCAGTCGCTCAGCGCAGGATGGCGGTCTCCAGACACAATGTCGGTTGCTCCCGAATCGTCCTTCGCAAAACAGAGCACTTCTTTGGCTTCGAGCATGTTCAACGCAACAGGACTGTGAGTCGCGATCAGCACTTGGCTGCGATACATCGAAGTCAACGACTGCAAGACTGTCTCGATGGCACGCGGGTGAATTCCGTTCTCCGGTTCCTCGATCAAGAAGGTTCCTTCCAGGTCGTCGAGATATGCGGGGATGGTCAGAGCCAGCAGTCGCAGCGTCCCATCCGAAACAAGCCAAGAAGGAACTTCTGCTCCATTCGCATACTTGATACGAATGAACTGATGACGGTCGTCTGAACGCTCCACGACGTCGATATCCCGAATGTCCTCCAATGCCGTGCGGATATGTGCCAGCCAGCTTTGAAAATGTTTCGAGTCCTTGCGACGCAAGTTGGCGATGATCCACGGCAAGTTGGAGCCATCCGCAAGAAACCGCCAACCCAATCCAGGCGGACTTGGCTGCCGGATCACTCGGCTGTTGAGCACATAGTTTTGTACTCCCTTTTCGAGCAGCGACCGAAACCAGGTACTGACGGGAAAAGTGACCGAGTCCGCAGGGATATTTGCCAGCGCAGACTTGCCGCGACCCAATTTGAATGAAGGCATGAATGCCTTGCGACCCTCGGTGTAGTAGTTGTCGTTGCCCTCCGCTGATTTTGTGAGGGCGGCTTTCTGGCCTTTTCGTGAACGAGTCAGAATCGATTCCATTTCCGCAGGCGATGCTGGGAACAAGGTTCTTTGGGCGCGTTCCTTCGGTTGAGTCGGTTCCATAAGCAACAGCGTCTCGTGATTCAATCCGATCTCGTTACTGGCCGAGTCCAGTCCGATTTCGACCTCGTAACGTACTTGCGTGAATTGACGCTTATCTTCCGCCATCGCGTTGTGGACCGCCGTCGGAATTGCCGCCTCGACGGCCAGTTGAAACGAGTCTCCCTGTCCCATCCACAACAGCTTCTCGAAATTGGCGCTGCGGGCCTGCACGGTCTCAAAGACGTCGCCTCGATTTCTCACGAGTTCACTGAGAAACCCAATCACGTCGAGAAACGTCGTCTTGCCGCTGGCATTCGGGCCGACCAATGCACGGAACGGTCCCAGTCGTTGATCGACCGACTTCAAACAACGAAATGCCCGGGTTTGAATGCGCGTGAACATAGCTGGATTATGACGCGCTCGAATGAGACTACAACTCGTCCGAAGACAGTTCGCATTTACTCGGCGAATGTCGCCAGCCGCAGGGCGATCTCGCAGGCTTGCAAGTAACTGGGGACGTGGAGCACTTCGTCGGTGGTGTGGATGCCCGATTGGCCGCAGCCGAGCGTGACCGTCGGCAGGCCGTGCGCGGTCAACCAATTGGCGTCGAGGCCGCCGTTGCTGACTCGCGTTTCGGGTTCGAGTCCGATCGAGCGGATCGCGTCGCAAGCAGCGGCGACGCTCAGCTCTGTCGGCGAGAGGCGGAACGATTCGTATTTGTGTTCGGCGAGGAACTCGACACGCCCCGGCTGTCCCGCGTCGGTGCGGATTTGCTTCGCGGCTTTCGTGAAGGCATCTCGAAAGGCGTTGACGATCTTGGTACGAAACTTGGGATCGTGGCTGCGGGCCTCGGCTCGCAATCGGACGTGCGAGGTCACGACATTGGTCGCATCGCCGCCGTGGATGATGCCGATGTTGCTCGTGCCGCGATGCTTGCCTTTGATGATCAGCCCGTGCCAGCCATTCGTCGTGAGGTCGGCGATCGCAAGACTCGCCATCGCGATCGCGCTGGCACCTTGTTCGGGATGCGCTCCCGCGTGAGCGGGTGTGCCAAAGACGTCGATGTGAATGTCGTAGGCTCCAGTTGCTCCGATCGCGGCGGCGTGAGCGGCTCCGCCATCCCAATTGAAGCAGAGCTTCGGATTGCCCAACGCTCGCGGCTGAACGTGACGTGCTCCGAGCAAGCCGATCTCTTCCTGCACGGGCCAGAAGAATGTCAGCGGCGGATGCGAGAGTTTGTGTTTCAGAATCGTCAGCAGCGTGTTGAGGATCACCGCCGCCCCGGATCGGTCGTCACCGCCTAGCGCGGTGTTTGGATCGGCGGACTTGATGAGGTCGCCGTCTCGTACCGGTTTGGCTCCAACGGC
>CAZILR010000185.1:0-8853 GCA_964539995.1 uncultured Planctomyces sp. | reverse complement strand
CGACGTCGGCATTCGCGACTGCGATGGCTGGATCCGTCGTTTGAGTGATGTCGCTGGCGGGAAACGTCAGCCGAATCGCTTGCAGCAAATCTTCGTCTAACTCAAAGTCGCGCGGAGCACACACGGTCATCGACATCCCCAGCATCGACACGATCATCGCCAACGAGTTCGCGACATTGTTCCCATCACCAACGAAAACCAGTCGTTTGCCTTTCACATCGCCCCAAACTTCCTGCAATGTCAGGATGTCCGTCAGCGCTTGGCAGGGATGATCATCGTCCGACAGGCCGTTGATGACCGGGCAACGCGAGAAGGACGAAAATTCCTCGATCAGCTTCTGCGAGAACGTGCGCAGCACGACCGCATCGGAGTAACCGCTGATGACGCGAGCGACGTCGGCCAACGACTCACGGCCACTGAGTCCCGCGTCCTGACCGCTCAAAAAATTGCCGGTCCCGCCGAGCTGTGCCATTGCGGCATCAAAGCTGACCCGCGTGCGTAGCGACGGCTTCTCGAAGACCTGAGTCAGATAGCGGCCTTGCAGCAAAGCCGGCCGCTCGCCGCGCTTCCAGCCGGCTTTCAATTCATGCGACTTTGCCAGGATCGCGTGGACCTCGTCCACGGACAGATTCAGAAGTGAGGTGAGATGTTTCATGGGATTATCCGGGCAACCGGAGGATAACGAATGAAGAACGAGGAATGACTCGAATCATTCCTCGCTCTTCATTCTTCGTTGAGTTTCATTGTTCGTTGGCCATCTCTCGCAGTACAGCCGCCAGCACATCGCAGCCTTCATCGACTTGTTCCGCCGTGACATTCAGCGGCGGCAGCAGCCGGACGACCGTGTCGTGAGTGGCGTTGATGAGCAGACCGCGCTCCATGCACTTGGCAACGGCCGGCGTGGACGGAATGCTCAAATCCAGGCCGATCATCATCCCGCGAATTCGCAGTTGCGAGATGATTGGAAGTTCGGCCTTGAGCTTTTCCAAGTGCGAGCGGAAGCGGTCGGACATCGCTTGGCAGTTCGCCAGCAAGCCCTCCTCTTCGATGGTTTGAATCGTGGCGATGCCAGCCGCCATCGCCAGTGGATTGCCACCGAACGTGCTGGCGTGCATGCCGGGACGCAGATCGGGAGCGAGTTCGTTTTTGCAAAGGATTGCTCCGGCAGCGACACCTCCCGCGAGTCCCTTGGCCAGCGAGATGACGTCCGGCTGCACTCCGAATTGTTGATAGCCGTACCATGTCCCTGTGCGGCCCATGCAGGTCTGCACTTCGTCGAAGATCAGCAAGCAACCGTTCTCGTCGGCGAGCCGTCGTAGTCCTTGCAGATAGCCTTCCATCGGGAGGTTGATCCCGCCTTCGCCTTGCACCGGTTCGATGATGATCGCGCAGGTTTCGCGATCGAGCAACTTCGCCACTGCGTCGAGATCGTTGTGTGGGGCATACCGAAATCCCGCCAGCAACGGGCCAAGCCCTTCGTGGTACTTCGGCTGAGCGGTCGCCGTCACCGTCGCGAACGTGCGTCCGTGAAAACTATTCTCGAAGCTGATGACCTTGTACCGCCCGTCGCGCGCGTGCAACCGAGCGAGCTTGATCGCCGCCTCGTTGGCTTCCGCACCGCTGTTGCAGAAGAACGCCTTGCCGAAGCCGCGCGTCGAGAGCATCTCCGCAAAATCACCTTGAGCCTCGGTGTACCAGGTGTTCGGAATGTGAATCAATTTCGTGACCTGTTCCTGGATCGCGCGGACGACTCGCGGCGGGCAATAGCCGAGAATGTTGCAGCCCCAGCCGGGAAACAGATCGAGATACCGTTTCCCTTCGGCGTCCCAAACATACGAGCCTTCGCCGCGCACCAGACTGATCGGATAGCGGCGATAGTTCGGAATCACGAACTTCTCGAACTGTTCGATGGTCTGAGCACTACTTCGAGTCGCTGCGGCGTCCACGGGAAACTCCTCTCAAAAAATCAACAACATCACAATCCACAAAAAAGAAACGCGGCGATAAACCGCCGCACTCCAGAAGCGGCGAGCATCAAAGCACGATCTCCGTGCCCACGCCAGTGTCGGAGTAAATCTCCAACAACACCGAGTGCGGCATGCGGCCGTCCACGACGTGAACCTTGCCGACGCCGGCTTGCAACGCTTCCAACGCTGCTTCCACTTTCGGCACCATCCCGGCGTCGATGATGCCGTCGCGGATCAGTTCACGACAACGCACCGCCGTCAGATGCGACTGCAACGTCGCCGGATCGTGACGATCCAAAAAGATCCCTGGCACGTCGCTGACGAAGACCAATTTCTCGGACTTCAAAATCCGAGCGATCGCCGCGGCCGCCGTGTCCGCGTTGACGTTGAGCTTCTGCCCCAACGGATCGACGGCCACTGACGGAATCACCGGAATGATCCCCGCTGAGCACACGTCTTCGAGAAACCCTCGGTCGATGTCGATTACCTCACCGACGAAACCGAGATCCACCGGACCGTCGCTGCTGGGGAGTTCAAGTTTCTTTCCGATGAGACAATTCTGAGTCCGATAGCTCAGTCCAATCGCATTGCCACCTTGCTGGCGAATCTCGTTGACGATCCCGCCACAGATGTCCCCGGCCAACACCTGAGCGACGATCTCCAGCGTCGCGGCATCGGTGTACCTTCGCCCTTGGACTTTGCGGGGCGTGATACCCGCTGCGGCCATCGCTTTGTCGATGTCCTTGCCGCCGCCATGCACTAAGATCGGCCGCAGTCCGACCGATTGCAGGAAGATCACGTCCGTCAAAAAACTGCGCACGGCATCTCGCTCTTCGAGCGCGCTGCCTCCCAGTTTGATGACGACGTGTTTGCCTCGGAACCGGCGAATCCAAGCCAGTGCCTCGATCAGCACCTTCGCTTTTTGGATCGCTGCGTCCACGGAAAAACCCCTGAAATTGGCTGTGGGAAAGCGGAAGATTGTATGAGGCCCCGAAAGAGTGTCAATCAGCCGCCGGAACGTCGTCGTGATCGCTCCGCGTGACGAGCCTTGGTCAGTCGATCTACGAAATGGCTTGAAGCGTTCGCAGCAGTCAGCCAGAAAAGGCTCGTCACGCGGAGCGATGACGGCTACGTTGAGGACCACAGTGACAGGACTGATTCCACGTCGGCAAAGTCGGCAAACAGGTGATCTGGAGCAGACGGCCTGAGTTCCTCAAGCGAGTACATGCCAGTCGCGACAGCGATGACTCGTGCCCCGATGGCTCGGCCACAGCGAACATCGGCCGGAGTGTCACCGATGACCCACAGCTTCTCGCGATTGATCGTCGCCGGAGCATGATGCTCAGCCGCCGCCGACAGTGCTTGCCGTGCGACATCGTCGCGGTCGGCGTGATCGTCGCCGAATCCACCGAAGGAAAAATGCTCGGCCAAGCCAAAGTGCCGCAACTTCTGCCAAGCCGCCTCGCGATAGTTGCCAGTCAGCAGTCCCAACAGCACATCGTCTCGACCACTCAGCCGCGAAAGCAACTCGCGCACGCCGGGATAGACGGTTCCTTTTCGCCGGGCCAATTCGTCCGGCAGAACCTTCAAGTACGTCTCCTGCAACCGAGCGTGCGTCGAATCGGATTCTTCCAATCCGTGAAAGCGAATCAGATCGCGACCAATTCCGCGATCGGTTCGTCCCGCCGTCGAAATGCCGTCTGTCGGAGCCGTGATGCCGAACGCCAATTCCAACGCGCGCTCGATGCCCCCCTGACCTGCGCCTCCGGAGTGCAGCAGCGTTCCGTCGATGTCGAAGAGAATGATGTGCATGGTCTTCAAGTTCACTTCGTTGGTTTGCGAGCCATCAGGGAGAGTAACTCAAACACAAGATTCGCCGCCAAGATGGCGGTGATGTTCTGCGAGTCGAACGGCGGAGCGACCTCCACCAAATCGGCCCCGACAAGTTTCAGGCCAGTCAGACCGCGCAACAGTTGCAGCATTTGGTGACTCGTGAAGCCCCCCACTTCGGGAGTACCGGTACCGGGCGCGAACGCCGGATCGACAGCGTCGATGTCGAGCGTGACATACACCGGACGCGGACCAACCCGCTGCTGGATTTCAGCGAGGACGCCTCGAACGCCAAGGTCCGTGGCTTCGTCGAACGTGATGAGCCGAGCACCAAGTTGCCGAGCATCGGCGTAATCCTGCGGGCTGGCCGTTGGACCTCGAATGCCGATCTGCAAATAAGCATCGGTGTCGATCAAACCTTCCTCGATCGCGCGGCGAAACGGAGTTCCGTGGCTGTATTTGAACGCCGGATATTCCTCGTCCCAGGTGTCAGGATGCGCATCGAAGTGGACGAGGGCTAGCGGCCCGTAGCGTTTGTGATGTGCTCGCAGCAGCGGCAGGCTGATGGAATGATCGCCCCCCAAACTGATCAGCCGCGATCCCGACTCCAGAATCGTCGCGGCGGTCTGCTCGATCACTCGATGCGTGGCGACGATGTCCACCGGGATGACATCAACGTCGCCGTAATCGACGACGTTGAGCACCTCAAACGGTGCGACTTGCTGCGCGTTGTTGTAGCCCCACAGCAGCAACGATTGCTCGCGGATCGCTCGCGGTCCGAAGCGTGCTCCGCTGCGATACGACGTCGAGCTGTCGTACGGCACGCCGAGGATCGCGACGTCCACACCTGACAACTCGCGCGTGTGCGGACGACGGCCGAAGGTGCAGATCCCTTGGTACGGCTGAGCGGAAAACGGTGAACCGGTCGTGGCCATGACGATCACTCCAAATACGTCGAACCGTTCACGGCCAACTCGTACTGCTTGACCGCCTCGGTGGCGCGAGCGTGGTCGATTCGGCCAGCGGCGGTTTGAACGGCGATCTGGCGCTGGAAGTTTTCCAGGCATTGCTGCTTGTCGTACTTCGCAAAGCTGAGCATGTCGGCCACTCGGCTGCCGACGATGAGTTTCGTGATGTGATAACGACCGTCCGTGTCAATCACGACTTGAGCCTCGGTCGGATGTCCGAAGAGATTGTGGTGACTCCCCATCACCTCTTGATACGCCCCGGTCAGAAACAGCGCGACGAAGTACGGCTGGTCGTCGAACTTGTGCAGTTCCAAAACCTGCTTGACGTCCTTCAGGTCCACGAAGCGGTCGATGCAGCCATCGGAATCACAGGTCACATCGACCAGCGTCGCGAAATCCGTCGGCCGTTCGTTGAGCCGATGGATCGGCATGATCGGGAACAACTGGTTGATCGCCCACGAATCGGGAGCCGACCGAAAGACCGAGAAGTTGCACAGATACTTCGTGGCAAGGATGCGTTTGAGTTCGTCGAACTCCGGCTCATCGGTCTCGGCCTGATGGGCGAGCTGCGAGGCTTTTGCGCAAATCTCCCAGAACAGCACCTCACCCTTGGCACGGTCTTCCAGACTGACCAATCCAAGATTGAACTGTGTGTGGAGTTCGTCTTTCTGATCGAGCGCGTCGTGGTAGTACTCGCGATAGTTCTTGATGCTGACACCGTCGAGCAGCGACTTGAGTTCGTAGATCACCTGCGGATCGTCGTCATCGACGGCGACAGTCGGGATGTCCTCGGCGAAGGTTTCGATCTCGTCCCGAATCTCAGCGACGAACAGCGTGTGATACGCGGTCATCACGCGGCCGCTTTCAGTGACGAGATGCGGATGCGGCACCTGCTCATCGTCGCAGACGGTCTTGATCGTGTAGACGACGTTGTTGGCGAACTCCTCGACGGAGTAATTCACCGAGCCATCGAATGTTGTCTTCGAGCCGTCGTAATCGACTCCCAACCCGCCGCCGATGTCGAGGTATTCGACCTCCACTCGCATCTGCCGAATCTTGGCGTAGACGCGAGCCGCCTCCTTCATCGCGTTCTTCACACGTTTGACGTCGGTGATCTGCGAGCCGATGTGAAAGTGCAGCAGCTTCAGCGAGTCGATCTTGCCGGCCGCTTGCAGGAGGTGGACGCACTCCAAAATCTCCGACGTCGTCAGTCCGAACTTCGCCGACTCGCCGCCGGACGACGCCCACTTGCCGGAGCCTTTTGAGTACAGCTTGGCCCGCAGCCCGATCCACGGCAACTCACCAGTCTCGTCCGCGACCTTCAACGCCATCTTGAGCTCGTTCAACTTCTCGACCACGATGACGACTCGCTTGCCGGCCTGCACACCCAGAGACGCCAACCGCAAGAACGTCTCGTCTTTGAAGCCATTGCAGACCATCAAACTGTCAGCCGGCTGTTCGAGGGACAGCGCGGCGTACAACTCCGCCTTCGAGCCGCACTCAACGCCAACACTTTGCTTCCGGCCCTCGCGCAGGAATTCTTCGACCACCTCTCGCCGAGGATTCACCTTCATCGGAAAGACCGGAAAGTGCCCTCCGGTGTACTCGAACTGCTTCGCGGCCGACTCGTAAGCCAAGCACAACCGCTGCAACTGAGCCGCCAGAATCTGCGGAAACCGGAGCACGAACGGCGGCGCGAGCTTTCGCTTGTCGATCAACTCGCGCACAAGTTCGTAGACGTCGGCGACGCGCGCGTTCCCATTTGCCGGATGCACGGCGAGGTGTCCGTCTCGATTGATCGAAAAATAACCGGCTCCCCAATTCTCGATGCCGTAAATCCGCAGGACGTCATCCAACGTGGCTGAATTCATGCCGCGATCCTTCTGCGTGGTGGATGCGTCTCGCATCCGATTCCCTGGCGACGCGAGACGCGTCGCCCACGTTACCCCAACGATCAATCCTTCGCGAGGTACGCCAACAGATCGCGCAGCTCCTGTGGCTTGAGCTGCCGATATAAATCGTCCGGCATCAGCGAGACCGGCGATTCGCGCAGCTCTTCGATGTCGGCCACGGCAAGCGTAACCCGTTCGTTCTTCGCATTGGCGATCGTCAGCCCCGCGTCGTTTCGTTCGACGATCAACCCGCTGAGCACTCGGCCGTCTTGTGTCTGTACGACATGGCTGAGGAACTCCTTGCGGATGACGACGCTGGGATCGACCAAGCTGATCAGCAGGTAATCGCGGTCCTTGCGGTTGGCTGTCGTGAGGTCCGGGCCAAGCTTCGTCCCCTCGCCATAAATCTGATGGCACGCGGCGCAGTGTTTCTTGTAGACCGCTTTGCCGGCTTCGACATTGCCATCTGCCGCCCGCAAATCGTTGTTGAGCCGCCGCACCTCGGCCAACTTTTCTCCGCGGCTCTCCAAATCGAACTTGCCCCAGTGCTTCGTGACCAGAGTGTCGATTTCGCGGTCCTCAAGAAAAGACAGAAGTCGCACCTTGTCCAGCGGAATGTCGCTCGGTTTGAATTCACCACGATCGACGAGTTTGAGCAACGCCAGTGCCGAGGCCCTCCGCATCAACAACGCGTCGAAAGTTTGAGCCTTCAATTTGGTGGGCAAGGATGGATACAGATCCAAGAGAAGCGGCGACATCGACTCATTGTAGAGCCGTGCCAACGCGGACAGCGCGGCCGATCGCACAGCTTCTGGTTCGCTGGAGGACGACACCAACTCCAGCAGCGGTTCAAGCGAAGATGGCCTGACTGCGTCGGCCAGATACGAGAGCAGCACGACGCGACGGTTGGTGTCCGCTTTTGAATTCAAGATCTCCTGGAAGGTACGGTCGTAGGCGGTCTGATTCTTCAGCGCGAGCGCGAATGCGAGCAGTGATCCATCGTCCGGCTTCGCGGTCCAACGGGTCACAACGAACTCTGTCAATTCGGGAGACAAGTCCGCAAACCTTGCCGACGATGCTCGCGGTGCTTCTCGCCAACCTGCGAACAGCGACGCCAATAACCGATCTCGTTCACCGTCATCCGGAGCCGCTCGGAGCAGCTTCAGGCAGGAGTCGTGATCCGCCGGAGCCCCTTCGGCCGCGTATCTCCGGACCAGACGAGTCAGCAACGCTTCACGACCGAGCTTCGATTTCCAAAGTGACGGCCGCACGAATCGTTTCATCACTTCGTCACGGCCACTGACGCTGTGACGTTCGACGGCCCACCACCAGAGCAGTGGCAGATATGGATCGGCGCTGTCGATGTCCCGATTGATATTCGCGTTGATGATCGGCATCGCCTGATGCGCCGGCAGTCGTTTCGCCGTGCAGGCGAGTTGTTGCCGCACATGGACTGACGGATCGACTTCCGCGAAATCATCCAGCCGATGCGCCATCTCGGTTGAAATCTTTTTGCCGTCACCGAGCAATCGTACCGTCCACATTCGCACGGCGGCGTGTGGGCTGTCGAGTAGCTTGAAAGCCAGCGTCTCGTCGAAACCGCTCCAGGTATCGCTACAGGTATGAAGCGTCCACAACGCTTCGAGCGCGGCGGTTTCGTCACGCTCAGACAGCGCTCGCGATCGCAACGAATCGAGCACCGATGGATCGCGACGGCGAGCCAATTCTTGTCGCGCGTGTCGCACGAACCACTGACTGCGATGCGCGTGCAGTTTGAGCAATTCGTCGTTCGACAACTTTGCGAAGTCGATCGGCGCGACAGGCTTCGTCCCTTTCGCGGCGATTCGATAGATGCGCCCGTTCGAGCGGTCCCATTCGGCATCGGGATCGGGATGCGCCGTTCGCGAGTCGTGCCAGTCGGCAACGTAGATCGCGCCGTCCGGTCCCATCGTCACGTCAGTCGGCGCGAACCACGAATCGTTCGCGATCAACAACTCGCCGGCGTGAGCGGTCTGAAACGTCGAGCCGCGCGGTTCGATGTCGTGCCAATAGACACCGTGGCCCAACAGATCGCCGGCGATGTATTTGCCTCGGAACGATTCCGGAAATGAGTCCCCTTGGTAGACGATCCCGCCGACCGTCACATGCCCGCCGCGAAAATTCTTGTGCGGTGCGTGATCGAAGAAGCCATAAGCG
>CAZILR010000184.1:0-8861 GCA_964539995.1 uncultured Planctomyces sp. | reverse complement strand
AGCTTTCAATGGGCTGGAAGAAGTCCGAGTGCATCGGACAGAAAGAACTGGTGGCGGATGCGTGCGGCGCTGGCCATGTCACAAGCCCTCGAAAAGATCGGGGGTGTGGCCACGCCCCTCGGAGAGACCAAAAGCGGTCCGTGCGATCGACGCCGTGCGAGTCCGCGTCATCAAACGCGTGTCGGTCGGCGCGTTGACGTCATCGACGTCGAGACCGAGCGGATCGGATGTTTCGGGCGCCGAGGTCGGAGCCGGTGCCGTCAGCGCCAGCTCTGGCTGTTGCTGTTGGTCGCGACCAGCCGCATCCGAGCCGCCGCTGTCGACAAGGCAAAACAAGCTGCAATGCAGCAACGGCTGAAATCAGAACAGCCTCCTGTTGCGGTACCCGAGCCAATCGTCGTCGCACCAGAACCGGAAGCCGATCCGACTCCCGAATGGCAGACTCGAGTCGAGCAACTGACCGAGGAACGAGACGCTCTGCGGAACCAGCTTTCGCAGATGAAGAACCGATTGACGACGGCTCAGTCAGCCGTGATGCGGACGAAGGTCAAGGCGGCCTCAACCGAAGATCGACTCAAGGCAATCCGCTCTCAGCAAGAGGAGGCAACCTCCGAGCGACAGCGACTGCAAGCGGAGATCGACTCGCTGCAAAGTGATCTCACCGACGCCGAACAACGACTCACGAAAGCCGTCGAACGGCAGCAGACCGCGAAGAGCAAGTTTGCGTTCATGCCCTTTGACGGTCGCACCGGGACGACCAAGCGGCCGATCCTCATCGAATGTACTCAGGACTGCATTCGCTTCCTGCCCGAAGACGTCCGGTTGTCTCCCGCCGATCTGAATGGATTCACGACCGGCTTCAACCCACTGTTGATGGCGTCGCGGGAGCTGGTCCACTACTGGAAAGCCTACGAACGAGTTCACGCGGCGGACGCCGATCCGACCAAGGATGCCGATTCGTTCGAGACGGACTTGGCCGCGCTTAACGACAAAGAGCGCGAGCCGTATGTGCTGTTGCTGATCCGGCCGAACGGGGCCGTCGCGTTTCACATCGCGAAGAGTTTTCTGACACAGCTTAAAGTGCCGCACGGCTACGAACTCATCACGGACGACATGGAGATCGACTCGTCCAATCCAGATCCCGAAGCCAAACAAATCTGCCAAGCCGCAGTCACGCAAGTTCTGGGCGAGCGTGACAAGCTGTTGCTGGCACTGGCTCGCCAGCGCGACCAACAACGAGAGCAACTTCAACTCGATCCGACCGCTCAGACCTTCGTTCCGAAGGAGACCAGTGATTCGCCAACGGGATTCAATCGTCCGAAGTCTCCATCCGCATCCGTACCGCGACCGTTAGGAAGCGGCCCTGACGCAGATGGCCAGCCGCTCCCTCACGGTCGCGGTACAGAGTCGAACAATTCCCAACGCACCGGAGGGCTGACGTCCTCCACTCGCCAGCAACGCACGGGGGGGCAGCAAGTCGCGCAGACTGGTCGCAATCAATCGGGCGACGAACCGCCAGAGGAGCCACTGCCGCAACCGAATGCTCGACGTTACGAGAACGACGATTCAAAGCCGTTTCCCTTCAGCGGCGAGCGCACGAAGGGAGCGTCCTCGAAGGACGGAGTTCCCGGAACACCTGCGAACAAGCCCAGCGCGTCGCAGCCCAACTCACGACCGAGTAACGATCCTCGCGCCGCCAACAACTCGACGAACGGCTCCGCGAACAGCGGCAACCTCGCCCGCATGAAACGGCGATACTTGATGCCTCGTTCCGGTATTGGACTTGAAAAGGCGATCACGATCCGCATTTCGTCTCGACGAGTAATGGTGGGTGGCCAATTTGAAATCCCTGTCGAATCCGGAGTCCAAACGCAGAGCCTGATCGATCGAGTCTTGATCGCGATGGACCGCGTGCAGTCCGACTGGCCGAGCGCCGGTGAAGGTTATCACTGGGTGCCAACGATCAAGTACGAAGTCATCCCCGGTGGCGAGCAGGTGCATCAGCGATTGAACTCCGCGCTGTTCGATCTCGGCCTCGTGTCCAACGTCGAGTACCTCGATTCTGATCCCGACGCAACAAAATCGTCTCGCGAGACTTCCCGCTCTCGCGCGACGACACCGGCTGGCGGAGGTGCTCGATGAGCCGCCGCAAGAAGCCGCGCGAAGAAATGGAATTCGGCTCCGACTCGTTCCTCGACGTCGTCGCTAATGTCGTCGGCATTTTGATCATCCTGATGGTCCTGGCCGGCATCCGCGCCAAGACCGCGCCGGTCAACCTCGCCGAAGAGGCTCCGACTGCGGTCCTCGTCGAATCCGCACCACCAATCGTGGTCGCACCAAGTCCGGTGGATCTTGAAGCGAAAGCCACCCGCGAGCGCGCACTCGCGGAATTGCAGTCGAAGTCCGATTCGTTGCAGCAAGAGCTTGATCGCCTGCGAAACGTGGCCGAAAGCAATGACTCAAAATTGGCAGAGCTGCAATCGCAAGACGCCGTGCAACGCAATCGGATCGCCGCGCTGGCCTCAAATCTCGAAGGTGCCGCCGCTGAGTTGCGTGACCATCAACAGGAGTCGGAGCTTCTCGAGGCCGCCGTCCACGCCGTGCGAGTGCGGCTGAAGAAGCGACAGGCGGAAGTCACCGCTGCCGAGAAGCAGCCGAATCGCGTCGAGCAATTGCAGCACCGCATCACGCCGGTCAGCCGAGTCATCAGCGAGAATGAAACTGAACTGCACTTCCGCTGCCAGGGGGAGAAGGTCGCGGTCGTGCCCATCGAAGAGTTAATCGAACGCATGAAGGGCCAGATGGAAAGACAGAAAGATGTCATCCTGCGTCTGAAGAAATACTCCGGTTCGGTCGGACCAGTACGAGGCTGGAACCTCAACTACGTCGTCGAGACACAGCAGCAACTCGGCATGATCCGAGCCAGCGTCTCGCAGTTTGAAATCCAGCCCGAAGCAGACCTGACCGGAGAACGCAGCGACGTCGCACTGCGGCCCGACTCCGCGTTCCGCAACGAACTCCGCAAGGCCGAGCCTGGCAGCACGATCACGTTTTGGGTCTATCCCGACAGCTTCGTTTTGTTCCGCAAACTTCAGGCTCTCGCACATCGCGAAGGCTTCACCGTGGCCGCTCGCCCGCTGCCCGAAGGGACACCCATCATGGGTTCGCCCAATGGCAGCCGGTCGGCGGCGCAATGAGAATGAATTTTCGATTTTCGATTGAAGAAACAGCTTTCGGTTCAATCGAAAATCAAAAATCGAAAATCAAAAAATCGAAAGGACTCGCTCATGTCGTCACAACCGCACACAACTCACCGTCAAGGGATGGGTTTTTCGTTTCTGCTGGGCGTCGCCGCGACGGCCGGCTTTTATGCCCTCGTCTTCTTCACACCGCTGCGGGACACGATGCTGTACCGCTACACGACGGAGCACGCTGTCGAGTACGTCATCGTCGCCCTCTTCTGCTGGGGCCTGATGGACGTACTGCTGAAGATCGCCGCGTTTCCGAAAGAAAGCCTCGCGCTGCGGCACGACTGGCTGCCTCAGCGACACGGCCGTGAGCCGGCCGCGAACGCACAGGCACTGCTCGACCGAATCCGTTCGCAACCGCAATGGCTACAAGACTCAAAGGTCGGCAAGCGTCTGACAGCGGCATTGAGCTTCGTGACCGAGAAAGGGACCGCCGACGACTATCGCGAACACCTGCAATACCTCGCCGATCTCGATGACGAGAACTCGCACTCCAGCTACGGCTTGATTCGCTTCGTTAGCGGCGTGTCGCCGGTGCTGGGCTTCCTGGGCACTGTGATTCACTTCGGCACGGCTCTGAGCGGCATCTCGTTCGACGACTTGGTCGAACGTCTGCCGGGCGTCGTCAGCGAGATGGGTTCCGCGTTCAACACGACAACGTGTGCTCTCGCGGCGGCAATGACGATGATGTTCTCGCTGTTCGTCTGCGAGCGGATCGAGCGCGGCATCGTCCATGCGATCGACCGGATGATCGAACGCGAACTACAGAACCGCTTCGAGATCAAAGACCCCAGCATCCTGCCGTTCCTGTCGGTCGTGCAGTCCGCAAATCAAGAAGCGTTGGCCTCGATCGACGCGACGCTCAAAGGCCAGATCGAAATCTGGGGCCGCACGCTCGAAGCCGTCTTCCAGCGCTTCGATCAACGCCAACAGCATGAATTGCAATCCTGGCAAGCCGCGCTCGACGTGTTGCAGCAGCGGCATCAAGTCCACGATGCTCATCTTGCCGAGCGATTGCAGCAGTCGCTCGTTTTGGTGGATACCAAGCAGGAACAGCACTTGTCGCTCATCCAAGCGGCGGTCGAAAAAGCGGTCGCCGTGCGAAACGACTTCGCGGGACTGGCGAAGTCGCTCGATACGATCGCACGCGGCGAAGGCAAGTTGGCCGAGACGCAAGCCGTGTTGTCCGACAATCTGCGAGTGCTCCGTGAGACACAGCAGATCGACGAGGCTCTGCATGGCCTGACGGCGGCGATCCACTTGATGACCGCTCGCCAAAATCTGCCGGGAATCCGTGGAGCCGCCGCGGCCTGATCTTCAGAGCCAACGCGCCGAACGCGATCGGATCGCGTCCTCGCTTCTTCTTTCACGTCACGATCGTCGATCACAGACCATCGCGATCAATGGACTCGAATCGATGCGAACCCCGCGTTCCGAATGTGGCTGTGAAAATACTTGCCATGCGACTTGGCCTTCATCAGCTCGGCATGAATCTCCGGCGGGACTTCTGTGTATTCGTAAATAACACCATTGCGGAATTCGATGGCCAGCTTTCGCGAGGCATCGTCATATCCCACGGATCGCAAGTTCGAGGACGTGACCGGCACACGCTCGATCGAGCGTGGCTTGGGAGTTCCTCCAAGCGGCTTCGCAACCTCGCCCGGCGACTTGGAAACATCGCTCGTCCCACAGGACGCGAACAGGAGAAGCGAGGCCAGTGCCAACCAAACCCGCATTGGCCGGAGATTTTGTCTGCCGAGTTGTTGCCCTGGTTGTGGCATGCTGGTGTTCGACACGAATGTGTCTCCGAGAGACCCTTGGCGACAAGGGCGCGATGAGATCCGAACGGGGATGATGTCCATCAGAAACTGAGTCCCATCGCCAAATCAAGCGATCAAGATCAACAACACCGTCTAACAAGAGCACGACGACGCAGGCGAGTCGGGGTTGTGTTTACCACAGAGCGGCATCTGAAGGTCGCGATGGGTTTCAACCCGCGGTTTGAGAGATCATCACGATGGTTCGTCGCGGAGCACGATTGACGGATCAATCGACAGTCCGCCCATCTTCGCCTCGAACAGCCCAACTCGTCTCGGCGAGTTGGTGCTACAGGCACGAGAGGATTCAGGTTGCGGTCCAAATCGAAATGACGCGCGTAACACGGTTCGCGGTTGCTGCGGTTCTTGCGTTGCACACCCGGCTTGTGCAAGCTGAGTGCCTCGCGAACGCTCAGGACTAGGAAAATCAAAACGGACTTCTCAGGGGCAGCATAAACATGAACTCTCTTCCGAATCGACGCGAACTGAGGCAAATGGCCGCGCTGGCATGCTGTTTGTTTTGGGCAGGACTGCTGAGTGCCGAGCAAGCCGCGGTCCCGCAGCCTTCTGTGCCGCGGACGGCGTTGCCGGTGCCAAGCATCGCGGACGTGTGGCGCGAGCCTGCGATCGCGGTTGGGTTAAGCAAACAACTGTTGACGGACGACTACGTCATCTCGCATCGCCACAACATCCATCGCGATCTGAATCAGGCCGTGAAGTCCAACGGGGGCAAACCGGTCCTGGTGCGTGACAAACCTTGGGAACAAGCGAACTTGTTCCAGGTCGGTTCAGTCTCCCGCGAAGACGGCAAGTTCGTGATGCATTACGGCTACACCGGTCCGGTCGACTACGGCTGCCGCGCGGTGTCGGACGACGGTTTGTACTGGATGAAGCCCAACCTGGGGCTGCGAGAATTCGAAGGCAGCAAAGAGAACAACCTTTTCGATCATCATGGGTACTCCTGGTTTCTCGACCCGCACGAGACCGACCCGGCTCATAAGTACAAGTCAACGTTTCGCCCACTGGATTCGAGTTCGCACCCGCATGCGGCCTGCCTGGCCCATTCCAGCGACGGTCTGCGCTGGCACGAGTACAACCAGGGCCGGCCGGTCACCGGTCGAGCCGCCGACACGCTCAACCAGATGGTCTGGGACGAGCGAGCCCAGGTCTATCGCCTCTTCACACGCACCGATTTCGGAGCGGCCGGCGGACCGACGGAGTTACGCGGCGCGCGAGAAATGATCAACCCGGACGTGAAGGCCGACCCGACCAACTGGAAAACCGTCCGCAACTGGATCTTCGACCGCGAAGGCCCCGCAGAAGGGAAGCGACGTCAAATCCATACCGTGAACTTCTGGCAGCACGAGGGGATCGACTTCGGATTGATGGTCGTGATGGAGTGGCCGACATTCAACATCCCGCAGGTCGAGGTCGGAGACGACCGGCGGCGTCATGAACGAGACGTGTGGAACTGCTACTTGGCAACTCGCCGCGGCGGACATGCGTGCGATTGGGATCTGACCTGGATCTACGCCGAGAAGCCGCTCATTCCTCGCGGCCCCGACGGCACCTTCGACAAGGACATGATTCACAACGCGGCCACGATCGTCACATGGCAGGATGAGCATTGGCTCTACTACACCGGTTGGCCCAACGGCCACATGCGACATCCCTACCTTCCGGCGATCGGTCTGGCCAAGCTCCCTCTCGACCGGTTCGTGTACCTCGAACCCTGGAAGGATGCGGAACCCGGCTGGCTCATCACGAAGCCGTTCAAACTCGAAGGGACTCGACTGGAACTCAACGCCGATGCCCGGAACGGTAGGCTGGCAATCGAAGTCCTCGACGAGGACGGCAACCCCTTGCCAGGATTCACGCGCGAGGAGTCCACGGGGCTGGAATCGGCGGATGGATTGCGGCTGGCACCGCGCTGGCGGGACCAGGCTGATCTGGCCGGCCTGCGTGGCAGGATCGTGAGATTGAAGTTCTACCTGAAGAGTGCGCAGCTCTTTGCCTTTCAGGTCAAGTAACGGGTCGGGATTGTTCTCGCGCCGTCGATTGTCGAGTGTGCAATGCCGTCGTATCGGTGCATCGCATTTGCCCGCGGAGCAGCATTCGACGTAGCCGTAGGCTTCAACCTACGGTTCGAGATGCCGCCAAGATGATTCGTCGCAGAGCGACGATTGACGGTTCAAGAGGAGTTCTCGTCCGATAAAATTGCTTCGATTTGCGCGGCAATGAATGCCGCCAGCGGCTTGATTGGGCAAGCGATGATGATCCTCGATTTGTCTAGCCATGCACTTTGCACGGCGTACAGGAAACATTCCATCTCCGAATCGCCGACATCTCGGCAAGCGACAATGGGACCACCACTCATCCCAGAGAGATTGTCGAATGCTTTGCCGTTGTGTGCATCGGCCATCGTAGGGACCGTGGCGAAAAAGCGACCGTCCTTGATCTCAACATGGTCGGGTGGATCGCATGGTTCGACGGGAACGCTGAAGGCACTGACTTGGCCGTGAATGCGACGTCCAGTCGAGATGTCGGTGGTTCGCGATTCATTAAACGAAGCCGGAAATCCAAGAAGAAAATAGCGATCTATTTTTTCCGGTGATCGATCCCAGGATGTCTCATCCAGTGCCAACACGCCACCAGCTTTCAGCAGGTCGATTTGATTTTGCCCAAGTTGAATCACCAGAAAATCCGCACCATCCTCGAAGACACTCCATCCATGAACACCCGGCGCAAGAAAGGTTTCCTGACTGGAGTTAAATACAGGAAATGGAATTGATGGCCACTCGCGGCCGTTGGCGGATAAGTCAACAAGTTGGCAACTCTTGATTCGATAGTTCGCTTTCCGAACAAATTCCCTCAAATCACGAATCACATGTCCGGCGCTGATCAGAAATGAGTAGCCTCGGATGTTGATGACAAAAGCTGAGGCTGAGCAAACCTCGATCTCCGGCCTCACTCCGCGATCCGCCGGTTTGGCGAGGGCAATCTGCAATTGAATAACGTGACGCAAGAGTTGCGACATTCTGACTCCGTACAAAATGCACTGCGATGCTAAAGGTTGGTCCTCACTACGCCGCGAGCTCCTCGATGACGTGCACGTCGGTGAGGCGGCGGTCGGTGCCGTTGTGGCGGAAGGTTCTTGTCACGATTCGCCGCGAGTCTTTGCTGGCTTGGGCTGAAGCGAAAAGTGGGTGGAGGCTCCGATGGCTTGGGCAATGCGGTCGAGCACGTCGGACCGGAGTGTTCTTAGTCCTTCAAGCCAATCGCAGAGAACTTCGGGTGCGATCCCCGCGGCGGTGGCGATTTGTGGGACTTGTTGGCCGCTTTGATGGACGGCTTGGCGGAGTTGGCCGGTCAGTGAACTCTCAGCGGCCGCTTCGTCCATGCGTGAGAGCCGCTCCTGTTGCTCAGAAAGTTCGGCTTCGATTTTGGGCCAACTGGCTCGGATGTCGGCCATCTTTTCGGCCGAAATGGTTTTGGCAGTCGTATTCATGGCAAACCTTATTGGATCGGAAACGGCTTACTGACCCAGCCGGCGAGTGTCGTAAGCGGTTCTGGGGATGACGGTGATTCCGTCGTCTTCAAGATCATAAACGCAAAACAAGAATCGGCCATCCGAAGTTTCGCCCCAACAGCACGGAGCGCCGGAGCTACGGCTGTAGCCAATTCGATCCGGCTCGCTGACCACTTCTTCAAAGTCATCGGGGCTGACGCCGTGTTCCGCCAAGTGGTCGATGATTTCGTCGGTCCAGATGAATTCGTAGTACGTCATTGCCGTCGC
>CAZILR010000183.1:0-8868 GCA_964539995.1 uncultured Planctomyces sp. | reverse complement strand
GGCGTCGGGCTCGTTAAGTCGAGCTATGACTTCGGCGCCCAAGGCGATCCGCCGAGCCACCCCGAGTTGCTCGACTGGCTCGCCGTGACGTTCCGCAACGGCTGGGACGTCAAAGCGCTGATGAAGCTCATGGTCACCTCGGCCGCGTTCAAGCAATCGTCGGCCGTGTCGCCCGAGGTGCTGAAGGCCGATCCTGAGAATCGGCTCTATGCCCGCGGCCCGCGGTTCCGTCTCGACGGCGAGCAACTGCGCGACAACGCCCTGTTCGTCTCCGGGCTCATCGATCTGACGATGGGAGGCCAAGGGGTGAACCCGTATCAGCCGCCGAACATTTGGGAGCCGGTCGCTTACACCGGTTCGAACACGCGGTTCTACAAGCAAGACACCGGCTCGGCGCTGTATCGCCGAGGCTTGTACGTCTTTTGGAAGCGAACGATCGCTCCACCGATGATGGTGACATTCGACGCGGCTGGGCGAGAAACTTGCATCGTGCGCGAGACGCGGACGAACACGCCGCTTCAGGCGCTGACACTGCTCAACGAAGTCAGCTTCGTCGAAGCCGCTCGTAAGTTGGCCGAACGAACGCTGCTCAGCGGCAGTACGGACGTTGATCGCCGCTTGCGATTCGCCTTCCGAGCAGTGCTGACTCGCGACCCGACCGATCGTGAAATGACCGTGCTGAAGCGTGGCGTCGAGCGGCACCTCGCTCACTACCGCGAGCATCGCGATGAAGCATTCGCCGTGTTGCGGACGGGCGAGTCGGTTGCCGAGGCGTCGCTTGATCCCGTTGAGGTCGCGGCTTGGACGGCGGCTTGCGGGCTGATTTTGAATCTCGATGAGGCCGTGACGAAAGAGTAGGGCGGTCTCAAGGCACCAGCCGGTGTCACCAGGGCATGCCAGTATTTCAATTTGGGCAAGAGCGTCGGCACACTAACCCGAAGCGCCAGCGAGGGCGAATGTTCGAACGACTCGCGTTCTGGAGCACCCGCCTCGCTGGCGCTTCGGGTTAGCTTCATCGGCTATTCCTCGCAGTGTGAAGAACTAGCACGCCCAGCCAGCGTAGCCGCGTTCGCCAGAACGTGGGATTTTCGTGAGTCGCCCACGTTCTGGCGAACGTGGCTACAATTCGTGCCGCAGCCTCTGACGAGGAACTCGTGGCTCGCAGCAAAATGGAGCGAAAGATGCTTGGGCGGCAATGGTTGTTGTTCCTGATGTGTGTGCTGACGGCCTTTCAAGCTTCAGCGAGGAGCGCTGAACCAACCAAGCCGAACATTCTGCTGGTCATGGCGGACGATCAGGGCTGGGGCGATGTCGCGTACAACGGACATCCGGTGCTGAAAACTCCGCATCTCGACGCGATGGCGGCGGCCGGTTTGCGGTTCGATCGGTTTTACGCAGCGCATCCGGTTTGTTCGCCGACGCGCGGAGCGGTGATGACCGGACGACATCCGAATCGCTTCGGCTGCTTCTCATGGGGGCACACGCTGCGGCCGCAAGAGATCACGGTCGCCGAAGCGCTGAAGTCCGCTGGCTACTCGACCGGCCACTTTGGCAAATGGCATCTCGGCTCGATCCAAAAAACGAGTCCCGTGAATCCCGGTGCGAGCGGTTTCGATCGGTGGCTGTCGGCGTACAACTTTTACGACAACGATCCGATCCTCAGCCGCGAGGGGATCGCGACGCAATTCAAAGGCGAGAGTTCGCAGGTCGCCGCCGATGCGGCGATCGGCTTCATGCGTGAGCAATCCGCGAAGAAGCAGCCGTTTCTGGCGGTCGTCTGGTTTGGCTCGCCGCACAATCCACACAAGGCTGCCGACGAAGACGCCGCGCTCTACAAGTCCGAGGGCAAGAAGGCGGACTTCCTCGGCGAGATCACCGGCCTCGATCGCGCAGTCGGCCAACTGCGAACGGCTCTGCGAGAGATGAAGATCGAACGCGACACGGTCGTCTGGTACACGAGTGACAACGGCGGCCTGCCGAATCTTGGCTCGACCGGCGGACGCGGCAACAAGGGAGCGATCTACGAAGGGGGCTTGCGAGTCCCCGGCATCATCGAGTGGCCCGGTCGCATCGCGCCGCGTGTGACGAACATCCCGGCCTGTTCCGAGGACATCTTTCCGACGGTCGTCGAGTTGGCCGGAGCACGTCCCGGTTCGCAGCATCCGCTCGACGGCATCAGCTTGGTGCCGCTGATCGACGGCAAGCTGACTGCTCGCGACAAGCCCATCGGCTTTTGGAATCATCCGACCGGCGGCATTGGCACGCCGCACGACAAATGGGCGAGCGAACTGCTCGCCGCGCAGAAGTCGGGCGATGAGATTGGCGACAAGAGCCGACTGGTTCTCGATGCCGCCGAGATCAAACGCCAGTACCCGGAAGACTCATTCCCTGGCCACTCGGCCTGGAACGCCTGGCCGTGGAAGCTGCATCGCATTCAAAACAAAAATGACGCCGTGAAGCTAGAACTCTACAACCTCGCCGACGATCCGCAGGAAGCAACCGACGTGGCGAAACAAGAGTCCGAGCGAGTGCAGCGGATGCAAAACGAACTCGAAACATGGCTCGCCTCCGTCGTACGCAGCTTGAACGGCAAGGACTACACCTTCCCAAAATAACACAGAGTCTTGGACGACCCACGGCCCGTTGAAAAACATTCGTAGGGTGGGGCCAGCGGCGCTTCGCCGCGCCGGCCCACCAATCTGGCAAGAGTTTTGATGGTGGGCCGACGCTCGAAGCGAGCTTGTCCCACCCTACGGCCTACGCGACCGTCGTGAAATGAATTTGGGGGTGAATCACATGAGGTGGATTTTTGCGTTGCTCGTGAGTTGCGTCGGATTGACGGCGTCGGCCGCAGAGCCGACTCGGCCGAATATTTTGTGGTTTGTCGTGGATGACATGTCGGCGAACTTCTCGTGCTACGGCGAGAAGTTGATCGAGACGCCGCACGTCGATCGGCTGGCTCGCGAAGGGACGCGGTTCTCGCGAGCGTTCACGACCGCTCCCGTTTGTTCGCCGTGCCGTTCGGCGCTCATCACGGGCATGTATCAGACCAGTATCGGAGCACATCACCATCGCAGCGGTCGCGGGACCGAGAAGATTCAGCTTCCCGATGGAGTCGTGCCGGTGCCGGAGTTGTTTCAAAAGGCGGGCTATTTCACCTGCATCGGCGACGGCTTGCCGAACACGGGCAAGAAGAATGAGCGCGGCAAGACCGACTACAATTTCGAGTGGAATCCGAAAATGTACGACGGCGGCGACTGGGACGGCCGTAAGCCCGATCAGCCGTTCTTCATGCAGGTGCAGTTGGCCGGCGGCAAGCTCCGCGGCGGGACGAGCGAGTCGGCTCGTAAGTTGACTGAACGTGCTCGGAAGGAGTTCGGGGCCGCCACTGATCCGAACGCCGTCACGCTGCCGCCGTATTACCCGCGCGATCCGGTGCTGCTCGAAGACTGGGCCGCGTATCTTGATGCCGTGCGGTTCACCGATCAGCACGTCGGCAAGGTCATCGCGCGGTTGGAAGAGGAAAAGCTGCTCGATCAGACGCTTGTGATCTTCATGACCGATCACGGCATCAGCCACGCTCGCGGCAAGCAGTTCTTGTACGACGAGGGGACTCACATCCCGTTCGTCGTGCGCGGGCCGCGCATCCCGAAGGGAGTCGTGCGCGATGACTTCGCCCAGCAGATCGACATGGCTCCGACGTCTCTCGCCGCCGCTGGCATCGAGGCTCCACGAACGATGCACGGCCGCGATCTCTTCAGCATCGGCAAGCCGCGCGACTCGGTCTTCGCCGCTCGCGACCGCTGCGACGAAACCGTCGAGCACATTCGTTCGGTGCGCACCGACCGCTGGCTCTACATCCGCAACTTCCTGCCGCAGCGGCCGCACTTGCAGCCGAACCGCTACAAGGACGGCAAGTCGATCGTGCAATCGCTCCGCTCACTGCATGAAGCGGGCAAGCTCAACGAACTGCAAGAGCGATTGCTTTTCTCGTCGATTCGGCCGAGCGAAGAACTCTACGAATGGACGACCGACCGGTTTCAGACCAAGAACCTTGCGGCCGATCCCACTCACGTCGCGAAGCTGGCTGAGATGCGCGGGCGACTCGACCACTGGATGACTTCCACCAACGATCTCGGTCGCCAGCCGGAATCCGAGACGATGTACGACAGCGATATGGCCGAATACGTCGGCCGAGGCGACAAGAAGGACGCTGTGCTCGTCCGCAACATCGAACTGATGAAACAGTGGGCGAAAGACGGCAAGTAGTGTAGGGTGGGACCAGCGCAGCGCCGGCCCACCATTGTTTCACGACGTGGTGGGCCGGCGCTGCGCTGGTCCCACCCTACTTGCGTTTCAGCCGCCACACGTCGGATTCCATGTTGTTACCGGCGACCATCCACAGCGAGCCGTTGTGGACGAACACGCTGGCGGCGTGACGCGGCTTCCACGGCGTGTTCGGCACCTCGAACCAATGCTCGCCGTCGGCCGAGTACCAGGCGTCGTTGCGGTTCGCCTTCGCGTAGCCTTCAAAGACCCACAAGCGATCGTCCCAGGCGGCGACATCGTGGTATTGCCGCGGTGCCCACGGAGCGGCCTCGACGTGCCGAGTCCACTGCACTCCGTCGGCCGAACTCCAGACGTCGTTCAGGTATTGCCGAGTCGGCGTCTTGGGCGTGTCGTACGTCCCGCCGCCGAGCATCCAGATGCGGCCCTTGTGGACCGCGCTGCCGCCAATCATGCCGCGAGCGGACCAATACGGCTCCTGCGGTTTGACCTGTGCCCACTCGACGCCGTCGGTGGTCGTCCAGATGTCGCGATAGAACGCCTCGTCTGACTTCGCGAAGGCGGGCATCGTCTGGCCCCCCATGACCCAGATTTTGTCGGCGTGGACGACGGTGTAATGCAGCGCTCGCTGACCCCACGGTGTTGCCGGGTTGATCAGTTTCCAGTTCTTGCCGTCGGCCGAGTTCCACACGTCCGGTTGATAATTTCCTTGATTGCAGTCGCCGCCGAGAATCCACAGCTTGTCACGATAGACGGCATAGCCGGCCGTGTGCCGGCCTTCCCAATCGGCCTTGGCATCGAACGAGCGGTCTTTGAACGTGTTCGGCTTTTCGAGCAGCCATTCGGCTCCGTCCTTGGAACTCCAGACTTCGTTGTTGCAGATGCGAGGGAAAAACTTTCGTTGGTCGGCCGCCGGATTCCAGCCACCGAGGAACCACATCTTGCCTTGAAACGACAACGCCCCCGCGCCGTCGCGCGGAGCGAACGCCGCGTTCATCGTGATCTTCACCCATTCGTAATCGACCGGCTTCGTCGGATCGTCCGCCGCGAACGCCGACGCACCGACGAAGAACGCCGCAAAGATCCAAGCCACCATCGCGCGACGACCGGGAGTAATCTGCATGGTCGCGGTCTTTCTCGTAGCCCTGTCGCTCCGCGACAGGAAAGCCGAGCGTCGAAAGACGTCGGATGATTCACAAAGATTCGAGCCTCGAGCCATCTCCGGCTGTCCTGTCGCGGAGCGACAGGGCTACGGTCGGCGACAAGGCTACTTCGTCCATTCGTCGAACAGCACTCGATAGTACCGCATGACGCGAACAGGATCGGTCGTGGCCGGGCTTTCGGAGAGGCACCAGCCTTTGTAGCCGATCCCTTTGAGCAGCGAGAACAATTCGCGGTACGGATAATCGGCGTCGTAGAGGTCGTGGATGTGTGTCGTCGCGCCGAGCTTGTCTTTGAGCAGATCGAAGCTCGCCTTCACCGAGCCGTTCATCGTCTCGCCGGGGTTCGAGTTCCAGCAGGCGACCACCTTCGGATGATCGGCGACTTTCAGAATATCGCGCATCACGGTCGGCTTCTGAGTCCCGTTGCCATGCACTTCGACACGAATCTCTTGTCCGTGATCGGCCGCGAACTGGCCGCACTCGCGCAGGGCGAGTCCCATGCGCTCGATCGTCTTTCCTTCCTCTTCCCCCTTGTTGAAACCGTTCGGACGGACCTTCACGCCGCTGCCGCCGATGTCTTTCGAGAGCAGCACGAACTCCTTCGTCAGGTCGATGTTCCGCTGCAAGACGCCGTGATCGACGCTGTGGTACTCGCACGCCGAGCCGGGGCCGACGCAAGTCACCTTCGAGTCCGCGAAGCGTTTACGCACCTCGGCTCGCTGCTCTTTGGAGAGCGACGGTTCGACCCCGTGTTTGTGCGTGCTGCGCAGTTCGACTCCCTCGAAACCGGTCGCTTCACAATTCTTGATGAGTGTCGGCAAATCCCATTCCGCACCCCACATGTACGTTACCAGGCCGAGTTTCATGGAATGTTCTCCGAAGATGACACGCGAGCAACTATCTGCAACGTCTGACTGTCTATTCCCCAGTGGATTGCCGTGTCAAACGAAGCGACGTTCCGAAATCCAGAAAGTGAGCGCACCTGCGTTGGATGGGGCCGGCGATCTACGGACTTGCGTTGGCAGCGCTATCGACTGAATTGCAACAGCACGTCGGCAGCGACGTCATTTGTTCCCGCAGGAGTCCAACCGGTCACTACGAATCGGTGAGTTCGGAGCAACCCCATCAGGCTGGCTCGTTTGATCGCCGTAAGGGTGATGCTGAGGCCGCTGGTCAGAACAAGTTGATCCCCGGAGAGAGTGAAGTCGGCATCGGCCGAGGCGATGACCGTGTCAATTCCCTTGCCGCCGCCACCGATCAATGAGCCTGAGCCGGTCCAGCCGCCGACATCGAAGGTGTTCGCACTGGTACTGCCGGTGAGATGTGCGGTGCCGATGCCCGTCAAGGACATGCTCAGGCCGTTCGTCATCACGAGTTGAGTGTTCGTGAGCGTGAAGTTCACGGCCCCCTTCTTGGCGGTCACGGCGAGCGTGTCGTTGCCGCCGCCTCCGATGATCGTTCCGCCACCACGCCAGTCGATGAGCGTGAAGACATTGTGACCGATGCCGCCCGCGAGGTTCACGGCGTCGATCGTCGCGAGCGTCATTGTGCCGTAGCCCGCCGAATCCATCGCCGTCAGCGACGAGGTGGTGTTCAAAGTGATGTTGGCGTCGCGTGTGACCGAGAGCGTGTCGATTCCGACGCCCCCGGTGATCTTCCCGGTTCCTGTCCAGCCGGTGAGGCTGAAGCTGTTGGAGTTGGCACCACCGGTCAGCATCGCCCGGTTGATGCCGGTCA
This sequence comes from uncultured Planctomyces sp., assembly GCA_964539995.1. GTDB lineage: Bacteria > Planctomycetota > Planctomycetia > Planctomycetales > Planctomycetaceae > SXKJ01. The sequence goes on along the minus strand of CAZILR010000183.1, from coordinate 1,681 downwards.
GCGAGAGATTCATTCCGTCGGATGTTTGCAGCATGGAGTCTGTCAGCGTGAAATCGACGTCCCTGCTCACGACAACGGAGTCCGTCACGTTCACACCGCCGCCGGTGAGACTTCCCGTGCCGGTCCAACCGGTCAGGGTAAACGTATTGGATGACGCACCACCGGTGAGCTGGGCGCTTTCGATGCTGCTTAGTGTGTCGGTGCCCAATCCTGTCAGCTTGGTGTTGGTCAGAGTGAAATTCACATCGCCCGACGCGACGAAGGTGTCGAGACCACTGCCGCCGACCAGGACATCCTTGCCAACATCGCTGGTGAGTGTGTCATCTCCGTCGCCGCCGGCTTGGAACATCGCCTTGGCAGGGACGCTTTGCGGGTTCGCAGACCGAACGACTTGAACGAGGTCATTTCCCTCGTGCGTCCGAATGCGGAACAGACTCGTCAGGCCATACGAATACTGATAGTCCGCAGTCAGAGAACCTCGGATGCTCAACATCACGTTGTCGGTGGAGAGGGCAGGATACGTCAGCGTCACGATATCCGCCGAGGCTCCGCCGTACACGAAGACTCCCTTGGACGTCGCATAGGCTCCCGCGAAGACGGTGGCGTTGTCTTCATTCAACGTGTCGGTGTCGAGTTCGGTGATCGTGTTGTTGGGATCGGCAACTGCCAGAACGAAGGAGTCGGTATCCGGATCTTTCGCGCTCCCGGCACCGGGCAAGGCGACCTGACCCTTCGCCTTGCCGATGACGAACGTCAGTTCGTGCGTCCCGACTCGTCGATCCAGCAGATTGGAGATCGAGACGTCGCTCAGAGTCGAATCACCGGCATTGACCAGTCGATCCGTCGATCTCAGGAACCGCAGGTCGAGCGGATTCGCGAGCGCGGAATTCAGAACCTGATAACGAACCGTGAGTGTCGTGTTGCCATCGGTCGTCACCGAATTCAGCAGGATGTCGGGCGTCAGCGGCGTGAGCACAACATCGTTGCCCGTGCCACCGACGTAGCTGATCGTGAAGGTCGTGTCACCCGCGACAAACGTGGCTCCTTCGCTCAGCCCCTGGAACGTGCCGCTGATCGCGTTGGAACCGACGTTGTCGATGATCCTGAACGAATTCAATGCGGTCGGTGCGAAACTGGAAAGCAGGCTGACGTTCAACTGTCCGCCGAGCGTGACGGTTCCGCCAACAACCAGTTGATCGTACTGCGTTCCGGCCGTCAGTCCGTCGATCTCAATGTTGAGATCGCTGGAGGCTTGCTGGGTGAAGTCTCCCGTGAGCGTCAGTTTGCCCGGTGAATTGCCGGGGCCGACATCGCCCGCTCCGGTGACGTTGCCGGTGATCTTGCCCGTGGTCGTGCCGTTGCCCGATCCGCCCAGCGCCGCGCCGGTGTTGACGGTGACGTTGCTGGTGATCGAACCGTTGATCAACAGCGTCCCTGCATCAATCGTGGTCGCTCCGGTGAACGTGTTCGCGGCGGACAGAGTGACTTGCCCGGTGGTGCTCTTGGTCAGCCCGTTCGATCCGGCGAGGATCGCGCTGATTGTGCCGGCCTGCGTTTGAATCGTGTTCGTGCTGGTGAGGACACCGGTGGAGCCGGTCACGCTGCCGTTGGTCAGCGTGAGCGTGTTGATCGTTTAGGAATTCGCGCCGAACGCGAACGTCGATCCGTCGATGTTCAGCGT
>CAZILR010000182.1:0-8899 GCA_964539995.1 uncultured Planctomyces sp. | reverse complement strand
CCTCCAGCGCCATGTCCCCCGCTTCCATGTTACCTCGCAAGTCGAGCGTGCGGAGTTCCTTCAGCTTTTCCAGTCGCCGAGCACCGATGTCGTTGACTTGGTTCTGCACCAACGTCAGCCGCTGGAGCTTGCCGAGTTCGCTGAGAATCTTGACCACTCCGTTGGTCATGTTCGTGTTCGACGACAGATCGAGTTCGATGAGATTGGGAAACGATTTGACGATCATCTCCACCGTCGAGTCGTTGATCACCGAATTTGTCAGCGCGAGGCTGGTCAGCCCCTTCAAGCCGCTGAGCTTCGCGGCCATCTCGTCGTCCAGCGTCCGGCAGTTGAAGATCTGCAGCTTTTCGAGATCGCTGAGCTTGCCGAACAGAGCCAAGTCGTCCGCCGTCAAATTCGATCCGTCTTGAATGACGATCTCCGTCAGCAGGTCGCCGTCCTTCGGTGCGTACTTGGAACGCGACCCAAGGGCGTCAATTCGAGCTTTGGCCGCCTTGACGTCGTCCGCGTTGGCCGTCCCCTTTTTCGTGGACGCTGACGGCGTCTTGTCCTTTGTCCCCCCCGTGGCCTGAGTCGAACTTCCGCCTGCTCCGCTCGGAGTTTCAGACTTTGGACAACCCGTCAGACACAACAAACCCACGATCACGCCGGCAACAACGCGCGGCATCTGCAAACAGTTCATGACATTCGCCTCTATTTCCTAATCCCAGATTTCAAAGTCTAAGCCCGGCACTTGGGCAAAATCGCGTTGGTTGCGTGTGACGAGTCTCGTGTCGTGTGAAACGCAGATCGCTGCGATTCGGAGGTCGTGTGTTCCGACAGATATCTTTTGTCGCCGCCACGATTCATACAACGCTTGAGCCTGCGAGGAATACGAAAGAATTAACACCTGTTTGAAGGCATCGAGCGTTTCCTCCAGAAGTTCGTAGGCGCGTTCGATGCTCAGTTTGGATTTCCCGCCTTCGGCCTGCCGGATGGAATTCAATCGCCCACGCAACATTTCCTCGACGACCACAACCGGCACGCCTTGTTCGTACACGGGAATCTCGGCGGCGCGGCGCGTCAGCTCGGGATCGCCCGACCAAATATCGCTCAAGACATCGGCATCAAATGCAATCATTCAGGCCGCTCGGAATCACGGTCGCGATAGATTTGGTCCCGAATTTCGTGCAGCGTCGGATCGTCTCGAAACCGCCCCGATTGTCCTGAGACACCCAGCGGCTCGGTTTCCAAATCCACAAGTTCGCCGTTCGCGAGCTTGTGAGCCAACGCGCGCCGCAACGAAGTCAAAACCTCTTCCCGCGACGGCCCCACAAATCGCAGTCCGGCCATCCCCAATGGACTGGCACTAAACTGCCCTTCACTTTGCTCAACCAAAACGGAGACGCTCATCGTTTCGATCCTCCCGCAAAACCGACGGTCACAGAATAACACAGCTTTGGGGAACACGGTAGAACCGTCTCGCCAATCAACTTCGATCTCCTGGTGAATCGAACAATCGTTCCTGGGACCGATCAATTCTCTCGGATTCACACATCGCCTGAATCGTCACCTCTACGGGTTTCGAGGTGTCCGCCTTGCTGGGCAACACTCTGCTCTATGTCTTCATAAGTGAGCACGAAGCTATGGAATCGGATTTCCATTTCAATGTTGCCCGAAAACAGCATTCGATGAACCAAGCAACCATCCACGATATCGACCTCTTCGTATCCTAGGTCGCCGTAGCCTCTCGGACCTGCAAGTCCCTTCTCATGTTGTGCGTTACTACAGAACTCAGTGACACCAGAGTAATGCAACTTCACTTTTCTGAGACCGCCACGGCCATCGTCCGTGTCGAAGAAAATGTGAACTATGCCGGCCTTGAAATCCACATGTAGTTTCCTGAGCCACCCATCGTGCAGCGAAACACTTTCATGAAGCTGAATGAGTCCTTCCGGAAGATTTTTCCGGATGGCCTCAAAGTGCGAAAGGTATGCTGGAAACGGATCTTTATCGTCGTCGCCACGCCACCAGTCTATCGTGAAGAACTGCACGTCGTGTTTGCCCAACAAAAAAGTAGCCACGTTCCAGAGAACGTGGCTACCTCGAAACTCAATTCGGAATGACCACTAATCCAACCGGTAGCCTTCCGGGTATTTCGGCTTGATCAGGTCGGCGACGCGCGGGGTCTTGAGCGACGCGAGGTTCGTGACCTTGAGGTTCTTGGCGTCCCATTCGACCTTCTCGCCCCAGTCGCCCATTTCGCCATTCGCTCCGCCATTGGAGGCGGCCCAGACGGCGAGGTTGCCGAGCAGAATCGTCTCGGTGAGCGGGCCGGCTCGGTCCACGAAGTTCGACTTGCAGATCTTCGGGTCGTTGGCTCGCTTCGCGCGGAACAACTCGTACATGTTGTTGAGGTCGTTGTTCCCCTTGTTCTCGGCCTTCTCATAATCGACTTTGACCTTCTCGACACCCTTCAGTTCGTAGACGCCGCAGTAATCGTCGGAGCTGTAGAAGACTCCCTTCTCGCCGACGATCATCACGCCGCTGTCCGAGACCTTCGTGATGCCGTGCTTCTCGAAGACTTCCATCGGCGGCTTGTTCCCCTTGCGGTCGTACCACCAGAAGGGAATCGCAGGGCGTTCCGACGTTTCGGGGAACTCGAACTTGATGACCGCGCTGGCCGGGAAGCTGTCGAAGTCGTGGCCCGAAGACTTGGCAACGACCGAGATCGGATCGCGGAGTCCGCACGAGGCGAACGGAACCGTCAACTGATGGCAGGCCATATCGCCCAAGGCACCGCTACCGAAATCCCACCAGCCGCGCCACTGGAACGTGTGATAGATGCCTGGCCAGAATTCGCGTTTCGGCGCGACGCCGATCCAGTTTTTACAATCGACTCGCTCCATCGCCTTCTCGATTTCTTCCTTCTTCTTTGCGACGATCTTGTCGGCGTTTTCGGCATCGTCCTTCTTCGCTTGAGCGGCAAACTTGTCCAACGTCATGCGGCGGCCGGGGCCTTGAGCCCAGACCGGACGATTCGACCACGCGAAAACTTCCTTCAGCGTTCCAAGCACGCCCGACTTGATTTGGGCGATCGCTTCGCGCGACGAGTCCAAGGCGGTTCCTTGGTTGCCCATCTGCGTGCAGACTTTCTTTTCGGCGGCGACGGTCGCCATCAGCCGAGCTTCGTAGATCGTCCGGGTCAGCGGCTTCTGCGTGTAGCAGCCGATTCCTAGTCGCATGGCAGCGAGCGTCGCCGGGGCGTGCATGTGATCCGGGGTGCTGATCGTTGCGATGTCGATCTTGCTGCCGTGCTTTTCGAGCAGTTCGCGGTAGTCGGTGAACTTCTCGGCGTTCGTGAATTTGTCGGACTTCCCTTTGCTTTCGAGCGTGTTCTTGTCCACGTCGCAAATCGCGACGACGTTGCCGAATTGCGAGGCGTTGCTGGAATCACTGCCTCCTTTGCCACCCACGCCGATACAGGCGACGTTGAGTTCCTCGTTGGCGGAGCGTGCGACATTCGGAGACGCGAGTCCGTGACCCACATACGCGCCGACACCGGCGACGGTCACGTTCTTCATAAAATCACGGCGGGAGTTTGGACGGCGCATGTGCGAAAGCCCTTGGCAAAGTGGAAAGATTCGGTCGAAAACGGAAGGGTGACGATACCGTTGGTTTGGCGGGTTCGCAATCAATGGGAGCGAGCGAAGGGATGGGCCGATTGAGAATTGAAAATTGAAAATTGGAAAATGGAAATTGGCGACTAAGAGGCAGTATTTGCCAGGATGCAGTCGTCAATTTGCATTTTCCAATTTTCAATTTTCAATTTCCAATGCCTTGTCGCCCGTTGGTTGCGTCGTCTCACGTCACCCGATAGTTTTCGCCCTTTGGCTGAGACATAGCGGAAAAGCCCTGTCGCAAAGATTGTGCTTGCGGCGAGGCGGTTCGATGCGATACTTGCTGGCGACTGGTCAGGACACGACGGGCGAGACATGTCTCGGTGACGACTCCCAGCGAGGACACCGTGAGCAAAGCGGAACGGCACTACGATCGAGCGAATCGCCTGTTCGAGAAAGGGCGATTCCGAGACGCCTTGCGCGAGTTCAATTTCGCGATCCAGCTCGAACCGCTTGATCCCGATTACTTCAACGATCGCGGTCTGGTGTGGGACAAGCTGGGGGTCTCCGAGCGAGCGATCGAAGATTTCACCACCGCCATCGACCTCAACCCAACGGCCTCGGCGTACTACTTCAACCGAGCGCGAGTCTTCACGCTGATCGGCGAGCCGGAACGGGCCGCCGAAGATCTGACCGAGGTGCTGCACCTCGACCCGTTTGATTCGGAAGCTCTATTGCTGCGCGGCGGAGCGTACTCCGACCAGCAAAAGTGGACCGAGGCTCTCGAAGACTACGAGCAGGCTCTGGACCTCGCCCCAGACAATCCCGATTTGTTTTACGACCGAGGTTTAGTCTGGGAGGCTCAGCAGGACTACCACAAGGCGATCGAGGATTTCACGAGGGCGATTGATCTCGACCCCGAATACGTCCCCGCCGTCATGGATCGCGGCAACTGCTGGGATGAACTTGGCGAACTGGAAAACGCTCTCGAAGACTACAACCGCGCGCTTGAGCTGTCAGAGAACGATCCGCTGATTCTGTTCAATCGTGGCCTAGCCTATTTGAACTCCGGGAAGTTGGACGAGGCCATCGCCGACTTCAACGAGTCGCTCGAACGCGAACCGGACAATCGTCGAGCGTTCTCCTCGCGCGGCGATGCCTGGTTGCGCAAGGGTGAGCACGAGAAGGCTCTCGCCGACTACAACACCGCGATCGACATGGACCCGGACGAAGGGGATCTGTTCTACCGCCGAGGCAACGTGTTCGACGAACTCGGTCAGCCGGACAAGGCTCTGGCCGACTACGACAAGGCGTTGCAGTTCGACAAGGAACTGGCCGGTGCCTGGCACAATCGTGGCAACATCCGATTTGAAAGGGGCGAGTTTGACAAGGCCTGTGACGATTACTCGCAGGCCATTCGGCTGGAACCGAACATGGTTATCGCCTATCGCAATCGAGGCGACTCTTGGCGAGCACTGAATCGCCACGACCTCGCGCTGGCCGACTTCAATCGCGCTCTCGAAATCGATCCCGACAACCACGAGGCGTACAACGGCCGCGCCGGATTGTACCTCGACACCGGCGATCTGCCGCGTGCCTTGGCGGACTACAATGTCGCGGTGGGCCTCGATCCGAAGTGTCCGGTCTGCCTGCGTGCTCGCGGTGAAGTGCATTGGCGGCTGGGAGATCACAACTCCGCTGTCACCGATTTCACGGCCGCAATCGAACTCAACCCGACGGACGCCGATGCCTTCGCGATGCGCTCCGAGGCGTACCAGCAACTCGGCAAAGAAAAGCTCGCCGAATCCGACCGCCGCAAAGCCCTCGAATTGCGAGCCTCTCCGCGCGAAGGTGTTCGATCCGACCCCTCTTGATGACATCTCGCCTGGATTCCTCGGCCATTGGCGACGCGAGGTGAAGTGTCCCGACGAACCCAGGAGACATCGAATGCCGTGGCGGTCGATCGCAGTCGTTCTTGTCAGTTGGCTCGTGATGTTCCCCGATGCGTTCGCCGCGGAGATCACACAGGACACACGGCTGGACCCAGACAAGGTCTATGGATCGCTGGTCATCAAGGGGTCGAACATCACGATCGACGGTCGCGGAGCCTGGATTGTCGGTGAGAGAGAGCAGCCCGGCAACAAGCTCAAAGGAGTCGCGATCCTGGCCGAGGGGGTGTCGAACGTCACGCTCAAAAACGTCAACGCGAAGGGCTGGGAAACCGGACTGAAAATCGTAAACGGCTCCGGCTGGACGATCGAGAACTGCAATTTCTCCGACAACTTTCACGATCCAGAATTCGGCTGGGGCGAGAACGGCCGTCGAGGCGGAATCGTCTTGGAACGGGTCACGAAATCGACGCTCCGCAAGAACAAGGCCAACCGAGTTTGGGACGCCTGTGTGCTGCTGAACTCAGACGACAACGTGCTCGAAGAGAACGATTTCTCACACACCTCGAACACCTGCCTGAAGCTGTGGACCGCGAGCCGCAACACGGTGCGGAAGAACGTGCTCAGCCACGGCATTCGGATCAAACCGGGTGAGGTTCACGCTCGCGATTCGACCAGCGTGCTGATCGAAAGCGGCTCGAACGACAATCACTTGATCGACAACGATTGCACGCACGGCGGAGATGGCATCTTCGTCCGAGTCCTCAACGGCTGGTGCAGCACGGGGAATCTGTTCGAGAACAACGATTGCTCGTTCGCGAACAACAACGGCGTCGAATGCTGGGCACCGCGGAATGTGTTCGTGAAGAACAAAGCCAACCATTGCAGCTACGGTTTTTGGATGGGCGGCTCGGACCAGTCACGATTGATCGGCAACGAGGCGTCGTTCAACGGTTTGAAGGCCGGACATCACAACTCGCCGCATCTGCCGCAGGCCGGTCACGCGGGCATCGTGTTCATGTTCGGCCCTTCGAGCCACACGGTCTGTCGAGGCAACATCTGTCGCGAGAACAACGGTGCGGGGATCGCGCTGATCGGCGACCTCGACAGCCAAGGGAAAAAGTGGCGGGCGTACCACTGGATCATCGAACAGAACACGCTCGAAAAAAATCGCTGGGGCATCTACGCCAAGCACGCCGATTGGGTCTCGCTGGCAGGCAATCGGTTCGTGGGCAACACGGCGAAGGACGTGCAACTCGACGGCGGCGTGACGCGCTGGGAGGAAAACCTCGTGGTGATCCCCGATGAGAACAAGCCGCCGTTCGCGAAACTCTCCGGGCCGACGTCGGTCAAACTCGGCGAGCGATCCGTGTGGGACGCCTCGGCCAGTCGCGATCCGGCCGGACGCGAGTTGAAGCTCTCGTGGGATGTCGGCGACGGCAGACTGCTGCTTGGCCCAAAGCTGGAGCACGCCTTCGATCGAGTCGGCTTTCATCGGGTCGGTCTCAACATCTCGAATGGGACTCTCTCCGACCTCGCCTGGCGCGACGTGTACGTCGTGCGCGATGTGACCGAGATCGGCACCGATGGCCAATCCGCCAACTGGTCGATCGAAGACTTTCACGACCGACTCCGCAGCAACGAACAAACCTCGCGAGCCAAATTCGAGGACGACACGAGCGACCGTCTCGTTGGTCAGTCCGCGTTGAAAGTCGTGATCGCTCCTTACGCCGGCTTCCGAGCAGCGTTGACGTTCCCGAAATCGCGTGACGCCAGTTGGTCTCTGATCGGCAAGACGAAACTGACCTTCTGGCTGAAGTCGATCAACGAAGACGTCACCGGCTGGCAAGGTGGCCCGTTCATCCGACTCGACAGCGACTCCGGCCAGCCGTTTTACATCGAACCGAAGCAAGGGCTGGACCACATGCGCAACGCCGAACACAACGAAGCTCGCGATGGCTGGCGTCTGTTCGAGATTCCGCTGCGAGCCAACGACCAATGGCAAACCAGCGGCGAGCTTCCCGACAAGGTTCGCGCCCTCGCGCTCTGCTTCGATTCCTGGGGCGCGCCGACTCTGCGGCTCACCATCGACGGCTTGGCGTTTGAGTAGCTCCGTAGGGTGGAGCCAGCGACAGCGCCGGCCCACCAAATGGTCTCGCGGCTTGCAGCTTCGTAGGGTGGGTCGAGTCATCGAGACCCACCAATCACTTCTCGCGGCTTACAGCCAACCCACCCTGCGGAACCAGAAATACAGAAACACGCACATGCCGAGCATCCCTCCGACCGCGATGGGATATCCGTAAGCCCACTCCAGTTCGGGCATGTGCTTGAAATTCATTCCGTAGAGCCCCGCGATCATCGTCGGCACGGCGAGGATGGCGGCCCAAGCGGCGAGGCGTTTCGTGTCGTCGTTCTGCGCGACGGAGATCACAGCCAAGTTGGCTTCGAGCGCGGTATGCGACAGTTGCTGCAGGTTATCAATCAGGCCGGCAATGCGCATGACGTGATCGTGAACGTCTTGGAAATAGGGACGTGTATCCGGCGGAATCAACGGCGAGTCCACCCGCGCGAGCTGCGCCGAGACATCCATCAGCGGAGCCACCGCTTGCTTGAGCGCGAGCAAATCCCGTTGGAGGTGATAGATCCTGGCCGTGAGGCTGCGCACAAACTTGCCTTGGAAGATCGGCTCTTCCAGTTCGTCGAGTTCGGCTTCGAGCGCATCGATCACGGGGAAATACTGATCGACAACAAAATCCATGAGAGCGTGCAGGACGAAGCCTTCGCCCTTGGCCAAGAGTTGCGGCGAAGCTTCGCAGCGGGCTCGCAGGCCGACATGCGACTGCAAGGAACCATGCCGAATGCTGATGACATAGCGCGGTCCCACGAAGACATGCGTTTCACCAAACTCAATGCGCCGTTCGCTCCCGTCCGAAAGTCGCGCCGTGCGGAAGACGACAAACATGGAGTTGTCGTAGACCTCCAGCTTGGGACGCTGATGCGCTTTGTGGGCATCCTCAATCGCCAGGCTGTGCAAGCCGAACGCTTCCTGGAGATACGCGAGCACCTGCTCGCTCGGTTCGTACAGTCCGACCCAGATGAAACGATCGGAGTAACGCCAGGCATCCCCCAAATCGGGGATCGGCACGTCGGCCACGCGGACTCCGTTGTGATAGGCCGCCGAGTTGATCACACCACTGCGTGTCGGCGGCGAGGGTTGGTCAGAACTGGCGTGCATCGAGTCTCTTCCCAAAACAAAACAGGGGCCACGATCGGTTTTGATCGTCCGTTTGGCGAGAGATTGCCACGAACCACGAACGAATTTCAAGACCCGCGACCTGTCTTGACACGGCTGGTTAATACTTCGTGTTAGGCAAACTGTAGCCCGACCCCTTGTGGGTCGGTTGATTCGAC
>CAZILR010000181.1:0-8912 GCA_964539995.1 uncultured Planctomyces sp. | reverse complement strand
GACTGTTCTATTTGATCCAGCACGGCGACCGAGTCTTCGCGAATTGCCAAACGGCGGCCGACTACTTGAAGGCGGCCATCAATCTGCCAGACGGTGGTTTGGTCTTGTACGGAGGTGTGATCGCCGGCGCGGTCGTGTATTGGTGGTTCTGCCGCTCGCGAAAGCTGGAGGCTTGGAAGTTGGGCGACCTGATCGTGCCGTCGATTTTTCTGGGCATCGCGTTCGGTCGAGTTGGCTGTTTCTTGTACGGCTGCTGTTTCGGAGACCGATGCGAATTGCCGTGGGGTGTCGAGTTTCCTGGCCCTCGTTGGGACAACAGTTTTGAAGGCAGCGTGCCGTTCAAAGCGCAACTCCAACGCGGGTTCTTGCCGGAGGATTCGACGGTCAGCCTGCCGATTCATCCGACTCAGCTTTACAGCGTCATCGACGGTGTGCTGCTGTGTCTGCTGACGCTGGCGTACTACCCGATCCGGGCTCGCGACGGTTCCGTCGTCACGCTCGCGCTGCTGACGTACCCGCTAACGCGATTCTTCGTCGAACGTCTTCGCGGCGACGAAATGGGACAATTCGGAACGTCGCTGACAATCGCGCAGTGGATCAGTTTGCTGATGCTGGCCGGGGGAATCGGGCTGGCAACGCTACGCCCGCCGCTGCTGAGACGCTCGCCGGGTTGAACGGCGGACGTGGAGTTGGCATCCTGCCGACACTAACCCGAAGCGTCAGCGAGGGCGACCGTTTTACTCGACATGATTCATCGTCTGACGCAGCGCTCGCCCTCGCTGACGCTTCGGGTTAGTGTGTCGGCCGCCGTGACATCTCCCATTCGCCAGCAGGATGCACGCCTCATCTTGGACGAACCTCGCGCCGAACGCAGTGACCAGGAGTTGATCGCCGCCGCTCTGGCACGCGACACGTCCGCGTTTGGCGAGTTGGTGTCACGCTACCAGAACCGGTTGTACGGCGCGCTGGTCCACATGACCGGCTCGGCCGAAGACGCGAAGGACGTTGCTCAAGAAGCGTTCGTGCTGGCGTTTCAGAAGCTGGCGACGTTTCGAGGTGATTCGCAGTTCTACTCGTGGCTGTTCCGTATCGCGATGAACGCCTCGGTCAACTTTCGCCGCAAGAATCGGTCGCTGGGAGCGTCCATTGAGGCGACGAAAGAGCGAGTGGGTCTCGAACCGACCGACTCACGCCGCGACACACAGCCCGATCAGCCGATGGAACAAGCCGAGCGGCAACACCTCGTTCGCGAGGCTCTCGCGCAGATGACTGAGGAGTTCCGCATCCCGCTGGTCATGGCCGAGATGGAAGACATGAAGTACGAAGAGATCGCCGATCTGTTGAAGTGCCCGATCGGCACGGTCCGCAGCCGCATCCACCGCGGCCGCGCGGAGCTGCGCGAGAAGCTGAAGCGACTGCTGAAGAATGATGAAGACATGTTTGATGGCACGAGCTGACATCAGCGAGACATCAAACACCCCATCACGAACCGGTGCAGTGCGGGTAACGTAAACCAGTCCCGGCTCGTTTCGGCCGCCAGTTTCGACGCACGCTCCAGATCAGGGTGTGTGGCAACGAAGTCCTCCAACCACGCTTCCCAATTTTCGACCTCTGCTTCGGGCACGCGAACCACAAACTCGTGATAGGGGATGAATTCCTCGAGCGGTAACGCGGTTTGATCGGCGATAAGAATCGGAATCCGTCCCCAAGCCAGAGCTTCAAAGAATCGCAGGCTGCTCAATCCGTCTCCACGTGGGCAGGCGATGAATCGGCACTGGTTTAAGTGCTCGCGATAACGTGCGGCGAGCTGTGCTTGACCATCGAGATCGTAAGTTGTGTGGAAGTAGCCAGCCGTCGGAGTGCAGTCCACGGCGTATCGCGACGAGGCTCGCAGTGACATCACGAGTCGATCGCGCAGACCGCCTCCGGTTGTTGTCGCACCTTGGAAGCCAACGTCGAACGAACATTCGGACATCGGTCGAGGCAACCGATCGGGTGGCCCGGCAAAGTAAGGCAAGACGAACGCTCCGGAACCACGCCGGCAACTGGGCATGAAGACGGCCGAGCGTGAGCAGCACTCCGGAAGATGCGCATTGTCTCCCAAGAAAAAAATCACATGCCGCGAAGCCGACGTTTCAAACGCCGGCAATGACCGCAGCACTCTTGCCACCGTCTGCTCCAGATACCAGGGCGAGTTGCCCATACCGAACACATTGAACAGCCACGGAGCAAGAAAGAAATCCGCTTCCGACGGCGAGTCCGTGCGATCCAATTCACCAATCAAGCCGCCAACGAAACACTCGCGCGCCGGAGTCAGCTCCAGATAAGTCTGCGAAGTGGCATCCTGAAAGAGTTGCCGTTCGGAGAACTCGCGGACTTCATCCACAAACCATTTCATGGCTGGATTTGACTCCCAAGTCGGTGGCTCAACGAGGAGCTTGCCAGCACGCGAGCAACGTCGGGAAGCAACTGAATTGCGACTCGGTTCCGTCCAGCATCATCTCGTAGCCGCAAGCCCTGATTTCATCGGCGGTCCACAGCGAGCGATGCCGTTCAAACTCGTTGCCGTGCGCGGCTTCTTGGGCGTAGAACTTGGCGGGTGTGTTGACGAACAGAACTCCACCGGGCGCAACCAGATTCGGGAGATACTGCAAAAGCGACTCGCCGATGGCGTGATCGAAGTGCTCCAGCACATCATTGAGCAACACGCAGTCGAACTGCTCCTGATGCTTCGCGAGATACTCTTCGATCGTCATGCCGTAGACGACGTTGTAGAGATCCCACAGAGGATTGCGGTACTCCGAGAAGACCTCCACCCCGGCCAGCCATGTGCGCCATGGTGCGACTCCTTCATCGACCCATTGCCGAACGACGGCTCCGTAAAAGCCGGTGCCCATGCCGAGGTCCAACACTCGGCTGGGCCGACGAATCAACACCTGAGCGGCAATGTGGGAAACTGCGGGGACGGCACCGATTGGCATAATTTCTCCCAGGCAATGCTCTGTGGTCTACGAGCATTTCGCGGCGCGCTGATCCCACAGTGACCACAACAAGTCGGCGTAGCCCTGAGCCATCTTCGAGGCATGTCCATGTCGGTCTGCCCAGCGATGAGCCTCGCGAGCCAATCCCTCACGCCAAGTCGAATGCTGCTGGAGTCGCAGCACGGCGTCGCGAATCGAGTCGGGTTCACCATCCACGACCAACCCGTTCACGCGATCGACGACAACGTCATGGACGAGTCCGACCGGCGTGCTCACGATCGGCAGGCCACTCAGCATCGCTTCGACCAGCACCAAGCCAAAGCCTTCGCTGAACGAGGTCAGGCAGAAGGCGTCCATCGCGCCGTACACGTCTCCCAAGTATTCATCGCGACGAACAAACGCGAAACGACCGGGGATTCGCTCGTTGGCCAAATCCATCAGTTCCGCTCGCAAGTAGCCGAAGCCGACCATCAGAACCTTGAAGTTCGGAGGTAATCGTTCGATCGCGTCGATGACAGCGGCTGGATTCTTCTCTTCGGAGAAGCGGCCGACCCAACCCAGAACAAAATCGTCTGGCTGAAAACCGAATTTCGCCCGCGCCGCATCGCGGCCCATCGAGGCGGAGAGTCGGCCCGCGTCCACGCCGTTGTGAATCACGGTCGTGGGAAAGCCGTGGCAAACGACCTTCTTGACCAAATCGCTGACAGCGACGACATGATTGATGGCGGGACGCATCCCCTCCAACCGTGTGCGAGTCCAATGGCCGTCGCCGTGAGCCACCATCACGCAGAGTTGCGGTTTGATTTCGTGCGCGAACTCGACGATGCCGGCCGAATCGGACACGAGCAGCACATCGCAGTCGCGGCACGCACGCAGCACGCTGTCTCGCCCGCCAACTTCCAATGGCACGCGGTACGACCTGGCGATGTGCGGATCGACATAGTCGCTCGTCACGACGCATCGCACAAACTTCAATCGGCCGGGGTTCGCGAATTTGATCAGCGACTGCAACCACTGCTCGATCCCCCCCTGAGCCGTGCAAGTCGTGACATGGATCACTCGCAATGGATCTCCGGCCGTAACCGTTCTTGCGGACAGCGAGCCAACCTGTGTGCCACCAGACACTGACAGTGCACGAAATCCTCCGGACTCCCACGGTCCTCCCAGGCCGCCGGACGTCCACAAGCCGCCGTTCAGGCCAAAATAGGGGGCATACAGATTCCCGTGAGCCGCTCCGGGTCGCTGCTGACCCAGCAGAGGATAAGTCAGCGGATAGCCGAGCGATTCACATCCATCGGTTGGTGGCTGGAGGTAGTACTGACGTTTGGCCTCGAACTTTTCAAAACCGGTCATCGTGATGTCGCTTCGTGAGGGGAGTAAACAGACGCGGCCTCCAAGCCATCTGACAGGGGATGCGAAGTGGTCACTCCTGTTTGCCGGAAGTCGGCGTTCCTGAAGATCGAGAAGGCGGTTGCTGGCTGAAGCGTCCTGGTAAGTCCGCCGGCGCGTCACTCGCGGGAACCAAGAATTCCGAGGAACCCCACTCGCGCGAACGCAGCGGGACGTAAGTCACCACGCGTGCAATTTGATTGATCGTCGTGTTGTTGTCTCCCAGATTAAGTTCCCACCAATTGTTGTGAAACCAGTCGCGAACATCCGCGACGGACGCAGTGGTTGTCTCGTTGTTCCACAGGGCACTCGATTCGACCACCAGATTGGACTCGAAGCGGATGGCTTGGTCAGGCGGAGCCGACAATCCCACGAATTGTCCGAGATTGTGAAAGGTGTTGTTCGAGACTTCGACGCCAATGGCACGTTGAGCCTCAGCTAATGCCAGATTGATTCCGGATGTGCCTGTCGAGACGAGGTTGCGGGTCACGACGATTTCACGAACCGACGTCATCAACACGAGCGGCACTCCATAGTCGCGAGTCGCTCCGCGAATCTGGCAGCCGGTGATCACGACATGCTTTACCGGTTCGGCTTCTTCGTGTCCGCCAACGACGATCCCGACGCCGCCCGCTTCGACTCGCAGATTTCGCAATTGGATGGGAGCACCTTCGTCGCCCGCCGCAGCTCCGTGCAGGTAAATCATGGAGAGATAACCTGCCTCTGGCGTCGGTGTCGTGGTTCGCAGCACGCAGTCCTCAAGAGTGAGTCCCGTGCAGACTCCAGTGATCTCGACGGCGTGTTGTGCTCCGGATGTCTCCAAAGTGAAACCGCGAATGCGCACGCCCGGCGTTTTCTGAATGGTCAGCACGGGAGTTCCGGCACCCTGCGCCGTGGCCAGCGTTGCTCCTGCAGTGGCTTCGAGAGTGATGTTGGAGAACAGATCTGCAGAATCGATTCGCACAGGTGCTTCGTAGCGGGCGGCATCAATCACTCGCACGGTGCCGCCGGGCAAGATTCGTCGAAAAGCATCGGTCAAACTGCGGACGTCTGCGGAACCATCCGCCGCGACGGACACGAGCTGCACGGCGTTGGTTGTCGGTGTGGGCGTTGGGATCGTCGGAGACGTCGTCTCGACTCGCGAGACTTGCCGATTTTGCCAAATCCGAACGCTCTCGACGGTCGCCACGGCGACGATGACCAGAACGGCGATGATCACCAACCAAGATCGTCGTCCTTTCGAGCCGGAGGTTGGTGACAGTGCGCGAGACATTCGCAACAACATCGAGCTGTCATCCGCCGAGAGATGCTCTTCGGCCAAGCGCCGAGTCAAATCATCATGCAAGACTTCGGCCGATTCGTAGCGATCCGCCGGTTGCTTCTGCAGCAGTCGGTCGGTGATTTCCACGAGGTACTTGGGCACATCGGAAGAGACTTCACGGAGGCTTTTGTGCGGTTCCGTGATGACCTTCCGCGCCGTCGCCAGAGCGTTGCCAGAACGGAACGGCGACTTGCCGGCGACCATCGCGTAGATCACGCAGCCCAGGCTGAACAAATCGCTGCGAGTGTCCAGCGACTGACCATCGACTTGTTCCGGAGACATGAACGCCGGCGTGCCGACCATGTCGCCGAACGAGGTCAGGTCCGAATTCTCCATCGCGACGCGAGCGAGTCCGAAGTCGGTGATCTTCACTCGTTCGAGTCCGTCCTCCAGCATGATGTTGGCAGGCTTCACGTCGCGATGGATGATTCCTTGCCGATGCGCGGCCGACAGGCCATCGGCGATTTGCACACACAGTCGCAGGATGTCCGGCGTCGCCAACGGAGCCTGACGATGAATGCGTTCGGCCAACGTCATGCCACCTACGAACTCCATCACCAGGTAGGGCAAACCGCGATGCTCGGACACGGCGTGGATCGTGACGACGTTGGGATGATTGATGCCCGCCGCTGCGCGAGCCTCGCGAA
The DNA here is from genome assembly GCA_964539995.1 of uncultured Planctomyces sp. Lineage (GTDB taxonomy): Bacteria > Planctomycetota > Planctomycetia > Planctomycetales > Planctomycetaceae > SXKJ01. The sequence goes on along the minus strand of CAZILR010000181.1, from coordinate 2,574 downwards.
AGAATCGCTCGCGAGCCGTCGGCCGCGAAACCAGTTCGGGCGACATGAGCTTGATCGCGACCTGCCGATGCAGTTGCTCGTCGAAGGCTTTCAGTACGACTCCCATCGCGCCGCGTCCGACGAAATCCAAAATCTCGTAATGTTCCAAGCGACCGATGGATTTCGCATTCCGTGGTGGATCGAGTTTCAACTCTTCAATTCGAAATTCAGCGTGCCAGTTTTTGGGAAGCGCCGGAGCGGTGTAACCGCGAGTCGATTCCAGGGCGACACTTTGACTTCGATGGTCATCCGCCGGTCGATCCGAATGGGGCGACGTCGAACGCTCCGGCTCCGTCGGACCTGGCGTGGATGGCTGATCCTGGGAGGGCGAGCAATCGGGATTCACGTCGGGATCGGACATCGTTGAAAAGTCTCGCCGCGGCAGCAGGAGAAGAGTGCCGAAATGATTTCATCATCTGCGGAGAAATCTTTCTAGGCAGAGTCGCAGGCAAACCTCGCCCCGCTCCAAGCAATCTCGACACCCCAGCGAAGGCTTACGAGTGATTCGCATCCGCAAACGTCGCACGCAGCAGCAGGTGCATTTCCACGAATTGGATTTGGCGAATCAGACTGATTTGTGGCCGATTGCCGTCGCGTGAGGCCGCTTCGCACCAATCGACGAATGCGAACGGATCCCAACGGCTCGGCAGCCCAATTTTGTTGCGCTGGTCGAGAGCCTGATAGGAACCATCGCCGAGAATCAACTCGGTGGTTCGACCAGCAAGCTCCGTAAAGATTGGATGCTGGCCAACTCGGCGAAACCAGTATTTTGAGTTGCCGTAGTCCGGCTCTTGGCGGTGCATGATCGCGTGCCAATAGTTGCCGCAGCGGTGACGGCCTTCATCTTCAATGGACTGTGACTGCCGATGGCTGGCATCGGCATCCCCGTGCAACAACCACAAGCCTGCAAGGACTGCCGTCGCATCCGCAGGCGAAACGACGTCGCCACACAAGTCGCTCAGCCGAGCGAGACGCAACTCGCCGAACAACCACTCCAATTCCCGGCGCGGTGGTGTGCTGAGCAACTCAGGCAGCCACGTTTCCTCTGGACCCTCCACGCAGATTTCCCGATTTACAAGCACAAGCCCATCCGAGCACCGTTCTGTTCTCACCTCGATCCGCGAACCTTCCCTCGCAAGCTCGACCAGACAACGCCACAGCGCATCATTGGTGTCTTGAGTCTGCCGCAACAGGCGAGCGGAGTTGTCCGCGCGAGCCACCACGAATGTCGCAGCCGGCGGACAAACGGCGAGTGATGCCAAACGACTCGGCAGCGTGTTCCAAGCTTCTTCAAAGAGCTGCGCCAGCAGACTGGTCTCTTGTAAAACGATCACGGCCGCGACGTCTTCGCAGCGTTGCAGTCTCTGACAAGCGGACTTTGCGGCAGGCTCCATCGGCTGCAGATTCGTTGGCGAAATCACCAACAAACCCTCGGATTCCACACACGATAAGTCTCGACAGTGATTCGCGGAGCCAAGGTTCAACGGCATTTTTTGCCTCTCAAAAGTGCTTCTGAAAACAATCGCGGTATTCACGAAAAGTCGTGTTGACCCGTTTTTGGAGAAGTCATATTGTCCGCCCGCCTTGGACGGAACGCACAAAACGGAACGTCAAAGACAACACAATTCGCAATCGCCTCCCGGAAGTAGCCAGAGTCCTTCGCCCCCCTGGGACCAGCTGCTTCCGGGATTTTTCTTTGTCGCCTTCACGCTCCGCGTGAGGAAAGCCGAGAGCCGAACGAATCCCGTTTGTTTTCAAGCTCCATGCTTCCCGAAGCGCTCGGCAATCCTGTCGCGGAGCGACAGGGCTACAAAAATCACTGCCTCAGAGCGTGAACGCTACGATTTCAATCCAGATCCGCCAATTGGCTCGTGCCGTCCGACTTCGCGATGACGACCAGTCCCGATTCCGTGACCAGGAAGCCGCGAACGCGATCTTGCTCGTGGTCGAATCCGATCTCCATGCCTTCGGGAACCTGCACCCCTTTGTCGATGATCGCTCGGCGAATGCGAGCGTGACGGCCTATGGTCACGTTGTTCAACATAATTGACTCGCGCACGTCGGCCCAACTGTTGATCCGCACGTTCGGCGAGAGAATCGAACGCTCAACCCGTCCGCCCGACACGATGCAGCCTTGGCTGACCAAACTGTCGAGCGCGTAGCCGGCTCGCGGTTCATGGTCCTTCAAATCTGCGAAGACGAATTTCGGCGGCGGCAATGTCGAGTGAAATGTGCGGATCGGCCACGACGCATCGTACAAATTGAACGGCGGCTGCACGGCGATTAAGTCCATATTCGCCTCGAACAGCGCGTCCAACGTACCGACATCTCGCCAGTACTGAGCTTGATTCGTGTCGCGATCGCGGAACGGAAATGCTCGCACGCGATGCGTCCGCACGACAGACGGAATGATGTTCTTGCCGAAGTCGTGGGCGCTGTTCGGATCCGTTTCGTCGTTGCAGAGTTGCTCGAACAGAAACTTCGTGTTGAAGACGTAAATTCCCATCGACGCCAAACAGCGTCCGGGGTCGCCGG
>CAZILR010000180.1:0-8916 GCA_964539995.1 uncultured Planctomyces sp. | reverse complement strand
CGTGTCCCGTAGCCCTGTCGCTCCGCGACAGGAATTGCCGAGCGCGCGGGGACCTTTGAGCTCGCCAGGACTTTCTCGTGAATCGGCGTCGGTGGAGCGTTCGGCTTTCCTGTCGCGGAGCGACAATGCTACGGAAGGGCGACGAACTCGCATCGACGATTTCGTTCTCGCGGCCCAAGCCAAACAGGGATTGTCGCCGTCCTCGGAGGCATCGAGAGCCACGTTGATTCGTCGATTGTCATTCGATCTGCTCGGCCTGCCGCCCACGATGGAACAGGTGCGTGAATTCGTCGCCGACGAATCACCGGATGCCTACGAACGCCTGATCGAACGATTGCTGGCCGATCCGCGATTCGGCGAGCGATGGGCACGGACGTGGCTCGATCTGGTGCGGTATTGCGACATCGGTGAATCGTGGCGCGAAGGCCAAGGACAGCCGTGGCTGTATCGTGATTGGGTCGTCCGAGCGATGAACGGGGATGTGCCGTTCGACGACTTCGTCCGTCAGCAACTCGCGGCAGATTTGTTACCGAGCACGAAACCAGAAGATGCGGCGGCGCTCGGTTTCCTGGGGCTGAGTCCGAGTTACTGGAAGGAATTAAAACTCGACCACAACGTCATCAAGCAAGTCGTCGCCGAAGAGTGGGAAGAACGGATCGAGGCGATTGGCGGGACGTTTCTTGGGCTGACGCTCGCGTGTGCTCGGTGTCACGATCACAAGTTCGATCCGATCACGCAGCAGGATTACTACGGGCTGGCTGGCGTGCTGGCGAGCATCAAGATCGACGACGTGCCGATCATTCGCAGTGACTTGGCTCGGCAAGCGGCCGAAGCGCGTGCTCGGTTGAAGGACTCGCAAGGGCAGCTCGACAAGCGGCTCAAAGAACCAAAACCCGCGGAGGACGCGACCGACGAAGTAAAGGCGAAGGCCGTTGAGACCGCGAAGCAAATTGAGTCGTTGCGAGCGAAGATCGCTGAGCTGCAATCGACTCCGCATCTCAACACGCCGGTCGCGTTCGGAGTGACCGAAGCCGCGATGCACGTTCTGCCGGATGGGCCGAACCGGACGAAGATCGAATACAAGCCGAGCGAACCGCAGAACGTGGCGATGCAGATTCGCGGCAACGCGGCGAATCCCGGAGCGGTCGTGTCACGACGTTTCGTATCGGTCCTTTCGCCGAATGATCCCGCTCCGTTCAAGAACGGCAGCGGTCGATTGGACTTGGCGAACGCGCTGGTGACGGACGCGGCTCCGCTGGTCGCACGGGTCATCGTGAATCGCATCTGGGCACATCACTTCGGACGAGGCTTGGTCGCAACTCCGAGCAACTTCGGAACACAAGGCGAGAAGCCGACACATCCCGAATTGCTGGACGATCTCGCCGCGCGTTTCATCGAGCACGGCTGGTCGTTGAAGTGGCTGCATCGCGAGATCGTGCTGTCGGCGATGTATCGGCAAAGTAGCCGTCACGCTCCGCGTGACGAAAGCCGAACGTCGGTTGAAGTCGATTCGTCGAGAAGGCGTCAACAAAATTCGGCGGTCGATCGCGCGCTCGGCAGTCCTCACGCGGAGCGTGAGGGCTACGTTGCCGATCCCGACAACCTTTGGTTGGCTCGGATGCCGGTGCGGAAGTTGGATGTCGAGGCGTGGCGTGACGCGATGCTGGTGGCGACCGGCGAGATCGAGCGGCGAATTGGCGGAGAGCCGCGCGAACTGAACGACGCTGGCCATCAGCGGCGGACGATTTATGGATTGGTGAGGCGGCGTGAATTGTCGGACCTGTTGCGGCTGCACGATTTTCCTGATCCCGTTGCCCACAGCGGCTCGCGAATGCCGACGACGACTCCGTTGCAGCAGCTCTTCGTATTGAATAGCTCGTTCATGCAGTCGCAGGCGGCGGCGTTGGCGAAGTTCGTGCAAACCGAGCGACCGAATGAGCTCGCGGCCCAGGTTGTATTGGCCCACGAACGGCTGTTCAGCCGCGAGGCCAGCGGTGACGAAATTGCGACGGGAGTGGAGTTTTTGAAGTCGTCGCAAGCGAGCGGAGTGACTCTCGACGCGGCTTGGCGGCAATATGCTCAGGCGTTGCTGGCGAGCAACGAGCTGCAATTCATAGACTGACGGCCGAGTTCCTCCCTTCTGAAACTCACGTCGAAAGCCGATGACTTTGGAAACGTCACTCAGCCTGCTGGACCGGCTGCGGAAGTCGTCTGACGAAGCGGACTGGTCGCGACTGGTCGAAGCGTACTCGCCACTGCTGCGAGCGTGGTTGGTTCGTTACGACGTGCAGACGGCCGATGCGGATGACTTGGTGCAGGACGTGTTGGTGGTCGTCCATCGCGAGCTGCCGTCGTTCCAGCACAATCATCGACCGGGAGCGTTTCGGAGTTGGCTGCGACAGATCGTCGTTTATCGGCTGCGAAATTTCTGGCGTTCGCGCGGGCGGCTGATCGCCGTTGGCAGCGACACCGAGCTGGAAGAGCAGTTGCGGCAGCTCGAAGACGACAGCAGCGTGCTCAGCCAGAGCTGGGATCGCGAACACAATCTGGCGGTGGCTCGGAAGCTGTTGGAGATGATCGAGTCCCGTTTCACGGATTCGACTCGGCTGGTGTTCCGCCGTTTGGTGCTCGACGGAGCCGATGCCGACACGGTCTCGGCGGAGACTGGTCAATCGCTGAATGCCATCTTCACGGCGAAATCTCGCGTGCTGCGAGAACTGCGACGCTTGGGGGCCGGCTTGGTGGATTGATTTGCGAATTTCGACCAGAGATTTCAAATCTGTAAAAATTCGCTGCAAGAACTCGGGCCGCTCGGCACTTCTGACTGTGAGACGATTCTTGTGCGCTCGACCGTCCGCCGAAAGGGGATCGCCCATGCAGAACTTGCCCAGCTCGACGCCATTCATGGCCGGGAGAGCCGTGCTTTGGAGTGCTCGCCTCATGACTGCGGCGATCCTGAGTTTTTGGGGCTATTTCATGGTCGCACACCTCGTAGGGAACGCAGGGGCCGCCTCGCGAGCACTCACGCTACGCGATTACACCAGCTTGGGGTTGATGGTTTGTTCGTTGCTTGGGCTGGCTGTCTCGCTCCGCTGGGAGCGGCCGGGAGCGATCATCACGCTGATTGCGGTCACGCTGGGAGCGTTGTTCAACTGGCGAGTGTTGTTGTTTCCGGGGACACTCATTCCGATGGCTGCCGTGTTGTTCTTGTTCGTGTCGTCCCTGCGAAATGGCAAACTGCCGAATCCCGCCACACGCGATCAAGTCTAAACCAGGTCTTCCATGCCACACGACGTCAGACTACATCCGAGTCCAGATCAGCTCGCGGCGTTTGGAGCCGGGCGGTTGGGGGATGACGAGTCGGCGTCGGTCGAGCAGCATCTGGCGGTCTGCGAGCCGTGCTGTCATCGAATGAAGGTGCTCCCCAGCGATGACAGTTACGTCGCGTTGATTCGTCAGGCAGGCTCACGTTTCGAGTCGTCGCTCTCCGGGGTGGATCATGCAACCAATCCCATGCAGGTAGCCAATGCCAATACACCGCGCGTGTCTGAGCCTGACACGCACGCGGCCGAAACGGTCATGTTTGTTTCCTCGGAGACACCGGCCGTCGAGTTGGAACTACCGAGAGAGTTGATGGAGCATCCGCGCTACCGAGTCCTGCGACGATTGGGAGGCGGCGGAATGGGGGCGGTGTACGAGGCCGAGCATCGACTGATGAATCGCCGCGTCGCGCTCAAGGTGATCCGGTCCGAATTGTTGAGCAGCCAGCAAGCGGTGTTGCGCTTTCAACGCGAGGTGCAAGCGGCCGCGAAGCTGGTTCATCCGCACGTCGTCACGGCGTTCGATGCGGAGCAAGCAGGACCGAGCCATTTTCTCGTGATGGAGTTTGTCGAGGGAAACGATCTCGCGGAGGTCGTCCGACGACGGGGACCGCTGCCGGTGGCCGAAGCCTGCGAGTGCATTCGTCAGGCGGCGATCGGTTTGCAACATGCCTACGAGAACGGCATGGTTCATCGCGACATCAAGCCGGGAAACTTGATGGCGGAGTGGAGAGTGGGGAGTGGAGAGTGGGGAGTGAAGTCGAAAAAGCCTGCGTCTCAACTCCCCTCTCTCCACTCCTCACTCCCCACGATCAAGATTCTCGACTTCGGGCTGGCTCGATTCGCCAGCGAGTCCTTCGATCTCTTGGGGGGCGGCAACACGTCGGTTGGAGTTGTCCTGGGGACGCCGGATTACATGGCTCCCGAACAAGCGCGGAACGCGCACGCGGCGGACATTCGCAGCGACATTTACAGTCTGGGGTGCTCGCTGCATTTCTTGCTGACCGGACAAGTGCTGCATCCCGGAAGTGGATCGGTGGTCGAGAAAGCTCTGGCTCACATCGAACAAGACGTCGAGCCGTTGGCGAAGTTCCGCAGCGACATCCCGCCGGGATTGCAAACAGTTTTGAATCGCATGACTGCGAAGAAACCGGCCGAGCGTTACGCGACTCCGGCCGAAGTCGCGGCGGCGCTGGCTCCGTTCGGAGCGACCGCGGGAGTCATTGATCGCAGTGACAAAGCGACCGCGCATCAACCGCTGACGGCCGGGATCAAGCGTGTGCTCGCTGCCGCGGGGCTCGTGGGCTTCGTGCTGCTCATGGCGGTAATCGTGCATGTCGTGACCGACAAGGGAGACCTGCGGATTGAATCGCAGATCGAGGACGTGCGCGTGCTGCTGCATCAAAACGGGACTCCGTTCCGGCTGCTCGACATTCCGACCGGTACGACCGTCACGCGGTTGCCGGCCGGTGAATACACGTTCGAGTTGAAAAGCGATCGCGGTGACGTCCGATTTAGCCCGAACAAAGTGCGGCTGACTCGGTCGTCCAATATGCCGTTGGAGATCACGAAGGTCGAACCGGCCCGCGAGCCTCCGGTGCCGACTGAACCAGAGTTGCTGCACAAGCTCGAAGGGCATCGCGAGTGGGTGATGTCCGTGGCGTACTCGCGAGATGGCAAGGAGCTCGCGTCGGCCAGCAAGGACAGCACTGTTCGCTTCTGGAATTCGGAATCGGCCGAGCCAATTGGTGATGCGGTCAAAAACACGGATCACATGCGAGCGGCGACGTACTCACCAGACGGCCGGTGGATCGCGACAGCCGGTCACGATTTCACGATTCAACTTTTGGAGGCTGCCACGAAAACTCCGCAAGCGACCTTGCGCGGTCACGAGAACTTCGTCACCTCGTTGGCTTGGTCAGGCGATTCGCAAATGCTCGTTTCGGGCAGCGATGACGGAACGATCCGACGCTGGGATGTCGCGACTCGGCAGCAGTTGCCTGAGATCGGCCGGCACGAATCGGCGGTCAGCGCGGTCGCGTTCTCGGCCGAGAAAAATCTCATCGCCTCCGGTGGCAAAGATCATGGCGTGCGGTTGTGGGAGGCTCCGTCGATGCAGTCGTTGGTGAACCTGCCAGGACACGTCGATGAAGTCCGCTCGCTGGCGTTCACTCGCAACGGGCGATGGCTGGCATCGGGAAGCAAGGATGGAACCGTGCGGTTGTGGGATGTCGAGAAGCGGAAGTTTGAGGCGTTGCTCGCTCCGCAAGAGGGACGAGTTTATGCGGTGGCGTTTTCTCCGGACGATCGTCGTCTGGCGGTCGGCTGCGGTGATTGGGGCTACGGAGTCGTGAAGCTCTGGAACGTGGAGACTCGGCAGCTCTGGACGACGCTGTCGGGACCGGCCGCGTTCGTGCATTCGGTGGCGTTCTCACCCGACGGCTCGCGATTGGCGGCTGGCGGCGGCGATTGGGGCATTCGCATCTGGAAGCTCCCGCGTGATCGTTCGATTCCTTGAAGGCACTTCCTCGGAGTCGCGCATGGTGCGCGGCTCTACCTTGAAACAGCGAGCGTTGCTCGCGCGATGAAAGTCAAACTCATGTCCGAACCGAATCCATCCCGATCGGCTGAATGGGAAGCGATCCTCTCGACGTTCGAGCGTGTTGAAGAGTGGTGGACTCGTTGGGTCACGGAAGGCCAAATCTTGCCGGCTCAGCGCGACACCGTGATGCAGTTGCTGCACGAGCGGATCGAGCAGGCGAAGACGCTGGCCGATCAGGGAGTTGATCCACCGAGCATTCCGGGGATGCTGCCGCTGCAAGCCGAAGAAGTTCCGCCGGTGCGAGCGTTCCGCTTGTGGCGATTCCTGAATCACGAGGTGATGGCTCACAAAACGGCGGGACGACTGACGCTCTCGCAGGCACATGCTCTGGAAGGGGAATGCCAAGAGCGGATGTCGTCGCTCAAGAGACGATTGATTCAGGACAGAGTCACGGTGGTGGCCGAACCCGCCAAGCCCGCTCCGCCTGCCTCGAATGATTCCGCCGCCAGGAAGTTTCTGGATGAGCTGGCCAACTCCACGGGTGAGCCAAGTCATGCGACGAGTGGCTCATCGTCGGACAACCGCATCACCGATGCTCCTGCAACGCCGCCAACTCCCGTTGTGGAGCCGCAGCCACGACGCAGCATTCTCGAAATGCTGCTCGATCCACGCAGCATTCAGTGGCTGATGGGGCTGGGCGGAGCGTTGATGGTCGTGGGGATCGTGATTCTGTTGTGGGTCAACAAGTACTTCACTCCACCAGTGATGGCGATGGTGATGGGAGCGACGAACATCGGAGTGCTGATCGGTGGCTGGGCGGTGATCAATAAGACTCGGTATCAGTTGGTCGGCAAAGGGCTGACGCTGTTGGCGTGTCTCGTGATGCCGCTCAACCTGTGGTACTACCACTCGTTCGATTTGCTGACGTTGGACGGACATCTGTGGGTGGCGGCGGTCGTGATCAGCGCGCTGTACGCAGCATCGGCTTGGACTCTGAAAGACGAAATGTTCGTGTACGTCTTCAGTGCCGGTGTCGCGATGACCGGCTTGCTGATCTTGGCCGACATGCAGAAATTTGTGGAGATCGCGGCCCCAGCCACGCTGCTGGTGGCATTGGGCTTGGCAGGGATTCATTCGGAGCGTGCGTTCGGCGAGAACGATGGGCCGTTCAGCCGGAAGCGATTCGGCCTGGCGTTCTTCGCGAGCGGGCATGTGCTGCTGGCTTCGGGTCTGCTGATGGTGCTGGGAGCACAGCTCTCAGGTGATTGGTTGTACGCAGCGTGGTTCAAGCCGGTTTATGAGTCGTTCCAGGTGGTCCCGTCGCCGATCTGTGGGCCGCTCCGCTGGCTGGGCCTGGTGTTGGTGCTGGCCGGGACGTACGCCTACATCTACTCGGACATCGTGGTGCGTCGGCACGGCGCGTACATTCACGTTGCGGCGGCGCTGCTGATGTGGGCCGAAGTACTCGTCGTGCAGTTGTTGAATTTGGAGTTGGGCCTCGACGAGATCATCTCGGTGCTGGCCGTGACGTCGCTGGCAGTGAATCTGGCTCAGGCCACGGTGACTCGCGATCAAAAGCTCACGCGCGCATTTCCGGTGTTCGGCCTGTTGCTCAGCCTGCTGCCGGTGTTGATGGGGATTTACGAGTACTTTCAATTCCTCGGCTTTCGAGCGGTCTGGGACAAGGAGCCGCCTCGTTGGAGCTACGTCGGAGCGATGGCGTTGACGGCAGTCGCCTCGCGAGTCGGCGCGTACCTGTATCGCAACTCGGCGAAGTGGCTGCCAACGGCGTATCACTTCGCGACGGCGGCGGCCACGATGGTGGGTGCGGTTGCTCTGCTGGCCGCGTTCGGATTGGAGACATGGCAAGAGCACGCTCCGATCATGATGCTGATTCCGATCGCGTACCTCGTCGCCGCGAAGTTGTACGGCGACCGCGGCCCGTCCGAGCCGCTGACGTGGGTGGCTCACACGGCAACCGTGGTGATGCTGATTTCGTCAATGTCGTCGGCATTCTCCGGTTTCACTCGAATCGTCGAAGGTCAGACGCTGAATCTCGCGCTGGCGGCGTTCTTTGCGGAGGCCGCTGTCTTCTACGGACTCGCGACTGTCTTCCAGCGGCAACCGAAGTGCGTGCATTGGGCGACGGTCATGTCGTGCGGATCGCTGTGGCAGTTGATGACGTACTTCGGATTCTCGGCCGATGCGTACTTGCTGACGTTCGCCGGGATCGGCTTGTTGCTGTTGATCGCGTATCGCTTCTCGGTGCTCGAACAGACCGCCGCCGCTCCGCTGGCCGAAGCGGCGTTCAAGGCCGCGAACTCGCTGCTGAGCCTCGCGTTTGTCTCGGCGGCGTTTCGAGGTTTGGGGCGGCTGGCAGCGGATGCTTTCAGCTCCTCGAACGCGGTGAATATGGGATTCGTTGGCTTCAGCGTGACGATGTTCGTCATCGCGCTGCTGGCTGTGGTGATCGTGAAGGTCGCCAGTTGGCGACGTTGGTACGTCGTGCAAGTGGTCGCTCAAGGTGCATTGACGTTGTTGGCTCTGCACAAATTGATTCACCTCAGCCCGTGGCAACAGGTCGAACTGTTCTCGGTGATCGTCGGACTGCTGCTGCTGATCGTGGGACACATCGGCTGGTATCGCGAGCAAGACCGCGAGAACGATCTCGTCAGCACGAGCCTGTTCTTCGGCAGCTTGCTGGCGGTTGTGCCGCTGATGATCGCGACGCTGATCGACCGCTGGGGGGACCATTTCTTGATTGCCAACGAAGCGGGATTCCTGTTCGTGGCTCTGTTGCTGCTGGGAAGTGGCTTGGTCTTCCAGTTGAAGTCCACGACGCTGGTCGGCAGCTTTGGCGTGGTCGTGTACTTCGTCAGCCTGGCGATGTTCATCAAGTTCGGCCGCTTGAGCACCGTGGCCACGCTGATCACAGTCGGCGGCGGCACGATCTTCGGCATCGGTTTGATTCTGGCGTTTTTCCGTGACCGGCTTCTCGCGCTGCCGGAGCGAATCAAGAACCGCGAGGGCATCTTCAAAGTGCTGAACTGGCGG
>CAZILR010000179.1:0-8934 GCA_964539995.1 uncultured Planctomyces sp. | reverse complement strand
AGTCCGTACTTGAGGTATCGGAACTTGTCCATCATCCCCGCCAAGGCGAAGTACAACGCTCGCAGGCCGAGCATCGCGAAGACGTTCGACGTGTAAACGATGAACGGATCGCTGGAGACCGCCAGAATCGCCGGGATCGAATCGACCGCGAAGATCAGATCGGTCGTCTCGACCATCAGCAGCACCAGCAACAGTGGCGTCGCCCACAACTTTCCGGCCTGTCGAATCACGAAGCGGTCATCGTGATAGGTCGTCGTGACTCGAAACAGCTTTCGGCAGAGCAGAATCACCCAATGCTTCTCCGGGTCCGCCGGTTTGAGATTCGGACGCAGCATCTTCAACCCCGTCAGCACCAGAAAGCCGCCGAAGACGTAGATCAACCAGTGGAACCTATGGATCAACGCGACTCCGGCGAAGATCATCGCGGCTCGCATCAGCAGCGCACCAAAGACCCCCCAGAACAGAATTTTGTGCTCGCAGTGTTTGGGCACTCGGAACGCGGCGAAGAGCACCGCGAAGACGAACACGTTGTCCACGCTCAGCGATTTCTCGATGAGATACCCCGTCAGAAACTCCAACGCCGGCTTCGATCCCGCTGTGAAGTACAGGCCGAGGTTGAACGCCATTGCCAACGCGATCCACACGCCGCTCCAGGCCAATGCCTCCCGCAGCTTCACAACGTGTGCTTTGCGATGAAACACGCCAAGGTCCAGCGCCAGCATCGCCAGCACAAACGCATTGAACCCGATCCAACTCCACATTGAGATTTCCATGTTGTTTCCTGACGGCTTGCATTATCGCAGAGACAAAGAGACGGAAGCGTGCTTCTTTGGATGCGGCGCATTGGTGCCCTGTCCGGTGTGGCCGCGGTCTTCGCGGCGACGCTCCAACATGCGGGCGACCGACCGGGCCGCACGTTCGGCGACGTTCGCCACGACCGTCACCACGGAAGGGTCAATGTCTTCGAGGACCACCTCGCCACCCGGTATCAATGAGATTTTCAGGCGGCATTGCTTGTCGCAGCCGCCACGATTCCCGTTCACGTCGCTGAAGATCACCGAGACGCGGCGAATGCGCGAGGAGAACCTTCCCAGCGCGAATTGCAGACGGCGCTCAATCCACTCTCGGACTCCCTCGGCCAACGTCACATTTCGATTCGTCACTTCGATCAGCATGATGGTTCTCCTGTTGCGCAAGCCGACTTGGCTTGCTGTCCCCTGTCTGGCAGGCGAGCGGGGGGCTTTCGCCCCCAAAGTCGCACGGATTCGTCGGGTGATGAACCACGCATCAACCTTGCTGACACCTCGCCAGCCGCTCACCGATCACTCTCACTCAGGTCGGCAAACAATACGACAAGGCGTGAGCTTCTACTAATCGAAAGTTTGTGAATGATAGTTCGACTTAATCGAATTGTGGCGCAACCTCGCGTTCGGTTCGGAATGTCGATGATCTCTCGAGCCGGACGCTAGCGCGTTCCGGCTGATTGATTCGACCCTCTCAGAACTTCTCGCTGCGGATGACTTCGATGTCTGTGGAGTACGCAACCATCGCGAAGCGGGCGAAGAAATGATTTTCGAGGCGAGATAGCAGGATCAACGCGGGTTCGGGGGGCAGGATCACTTCGATTTGGATGTTCGCGAACTCTTCGATGTCAGCGACGCGCGAGCCTTGTGCGCCGACTCCTTCGACCGGGAAGAGCGTGTAGCCGTGTGCTCCGACGGCACCGAGCAGCTCAGTGACCGGCGTGCGGGCGAGGGCCTCACAGACAATCGTCACCAGTTTCATCGAGTGCAGTTTCATGACGTTCCTCCGAAGAGCCATTTCGCGGCTTCGTAGTAGATCGGCAAGCCGATCGTGATGTTGAATGGAAACGTGATGGCCAAGGCCGACGTGAGATACAATGTCGGGTTGGCATCAGGCAGCGACAAGCGAACGGCGGCGGGAGCGGCAATATAAGAGGCGCTCGCGGCCAGTACGCCCAGCAGCGTTGCTCCGCCAAGGCTTAACCCCGCAAGTTGCCCAAACGCGACTCCGATCACTCCGTTGAGCAGCGGCATCGTGACGCCAAACGCGATCAGGAAGAGTCCAACTTTTCGCAGATCACCGAACCTCCGCGCGGCGACCATTCCCATTTCCAGCAGAAACAATGCCAGCACGCCTTGAAATGGCGCGACGAAGAATCCCGCTGTCGATTCGTAGCCTCGCTCGCCTGACAAAAATCCGATCAGCAACGCGCCGACCAGCAGGATCACACTCCTGCCGAGGCAAGCTTCGTGCAAGGCCACTCGCAGTGTGGGGCCAAATGATTCGCCCGGCTTGGCACTCGCCAGTTTGCCGAGCACGACTCCAATGATGATCGCTGGAGATTCCATCACCGCGAGAAACGCCGATGCGAATTCTTCATACGGCTGATTGAGCGACTTCAAGAAGTTTGTCGCCGCGATGAATGTGACCGCGCTCACCGATCCGTAATGAGCTGCGAGAGCCGCCGAATCTACCGGCGGCAGTCGTCCCAGAAACCGTAGGACCGGATAACTCCACAGCGGAATCAACGCCCCCAACGTAATCGCCGCGAGTGCCGGCAACCACACCGCCTCCAGCCCCGCCTTTGAGATCGCCACGCCTCCTTTGAACCCAATCGCCGTCAGCAGGTAGATCGTCAGTCCCAAATACAACGGCTCTGGAAACTTCAAATCGCTTTTCGACAACGTCGCGAAGACTCCCAACAAAAAGAACAGCACCGCCGGCGACAGCAAGTTCGCTTGGATCGCCTGCATCAAGTCGGACGTCATCGTGTCTCCTCAGAGGATTGCGTGTCGAAAACTCGAGTTGAATTGAGAATCCGATTCAGGTCACAGGACTTCGCGAGGCACCCCGTCACGGATGTGGTTTCACGATCGCTTTCGCACGATCCGATCTCAAATCGAGCAGGCATCAAATTCAGCCCTCTGTCGGCGAATGGGTTGAAAACCATCCGATCAACCCAACCACTCCAAGCTGCGGGCTGACGACGAACCGATTTGCTGTCGATGCGACACCGCCGAGGCTCAGTAAAGATCACACGCTCCGGAACAACGCTAAAATCGGGGCGACGCTCTAACGCTCGACTAACCGACCGAGCAGCACGCTCCGCGACCTTTGCCAAGGCTGTGGCGACCGAAGCGTCGATCTCTTCGACAACCACTTCTCCACTCGGAATCAATGCAATCCGCAGCCGACATTGCTTGTTGGTGTCGCCACCGTTGCCTGTCACATCACTGAGGATGACCGACACACGGCGAATTCGCTGCGAAAACCCGCCCAGCGCAGATTGCATTCTTTGCTCAATCAATTGGCGGATGCCTTCCGCCAGCTTGCCATTTCGTTTCGCTACTTCAATCAACATGATTGTTCTCCCTTCTGCGAGATTGCCCGGATTGAATTCAGACACGTTCCACTGGATTCCCTCGTTGACAACTCCATCCCATCGTGATGACCACTCCCGCCAAGCCACCCTTGAGCAAGGCGGGCCAAGCCAATGTCGTCCAGGCCACTTTGTTAGCGTCAATCGGCAGGTCAATGCTCGATAACGCAGAGATCAACAGCCCCCAAGGAGTCACCGCGATCAAGCTCGTAGCGGCCCCAAAACACGCGCCGATCAACAGTTGCTTGGCAGTCAGCGATCTCATGGCTCGCGCCCTTCATCAATGCCGGACCAGACCCGGCGACCTCGTTCAGTCCCAATCAAACAAACGACTCAACAGTGACTCGCGCTTCTGCGGCCTCGGCTCGTAGCGATACTCCGGACGATGCTCCGAAGGCACCACAACCGGGCGCTCTTCACGACGTTGCGGACGTCGCGAGTCCTCGTCGTCGAATTCTGGCGGCAGCCGCTCAATCCGAATCAGCAATGTGTCCAGCTCTCCTCGATCCAGCCACATGCCTCGGCACTTGGGGCAGTAATCGAGTTCGACTCCCTGCCGCTCGGTCAGCTTCAGTTCCACTTGGCACAACGGGCACAACATGATCGTTTCCTTTCCGTTCCTATCGTCTCTTCGTGACAAACTTCGCTTCGCATTCGACTCATCAGCCGGAGCGCGCTAGCGTCCGGTTTGTACGACGCTTGACCCGTTGAACCGGACGCTAGCGCGTTCCGGCTGATTGATCTGAGCAACATCGCCAGCGGGTCCGTCCGGAATGGGCCACTCTCAAATCGACTCAATCCAATTTCGTCGCGAAACACCGCGCCGCCAGCCGTGGTAGTCGGCTCGCGACGCTGTCACGCGAACCGGCATCGCCAGCAGCTTCTCGATCCGGTCTTCGGCGGGCGGATGTGTCGAGAACCAACTCATCACACCACCCAGTCCGAACAGCGGACTGACGATGAACAAGCTCGCCGTGGCCGGGGACATCTCCGGGGCCAACTCCTGAGCGTGCGGTTCATGCAACCGCTTGAGCGCCAGAGCCAGCGCCTCCGGATCGCCCGTGAGTTCAGCGGCAGTCGCGTCCGCGACGTACTCTCGCGAACGGGACACCGCCATCTGCATCAGCGTCGCCACGATCGGCGCGACGAACGCCATCAGCAGACCTCCGCCCGCCGGAGCCTCTTCCTCATCGCTGGACTGTCCCATCCCGAACAGAGCCGAGAACTGAATCGCATTCGCCGCGTAGCTGACAACCGCACCGAGCATCGCCGCGACCGTCGCAATCAGAATGTCCCGGTTCTTGATGTGAGCGATCTCGTGAGCGATCACGCCCCGCAGTTCTCGCGGACTCAACAGATCCAGAATCCCCTGAGTCACCGCGACCACACCATGCTGCGGATTCCGCCCCGTCGCAAACGCATTGGCATACGCTTCGGGAATGACGCAGACTCGCGGCTTCGGAATGTTCGCCGCCACCGCCAACTCCGCGACCATCCGATGCAACTCCGGTGCATCCTGCTCCGAGACTTCCTGCGCCCCGTGCATCGACAGGATCAACCGATCCGAGAAGTAGTACGCCCCGACATTCATCACGAGCGCCAACCCGGCAAAGATCAACAGAGCATTCGGCCCCATCGCCCCGCCAACCCCAATCATCAACGCACTCAACCCGCCCAGCAGCAGCACTGTCTTGATCTGATTCCACATGATTGTGTCTCCTCGTCGAACGTGTGTTCTTGATTGCAACGGCTCTCTGTCACTTGATCGGCAAAGAATACGCACTCTGTTGAGATTCGACGAATCAAAAGTATTTACAAAACACATCGTCTTTATCGAATAGATGCTGACCGCTCTGCGACTCTCATCGCAGAGAGTCCCATCGGCCGGCACGCGCTAGCGTCCAGTTTCAACCTCGGTTGACCTCTCGAACCGGACGCTAGCGCGTTCCGGCTGAAGGCAGCGCGTCCGCTTCCAAACCACTTCGACAAATACACCGCGAGGCTTGGAATCATCGACGTTCTCGAAGTATCGTTCCGGCATGGACTGGCTCAACTATCACCACTTGCTCTACTTCTGGACGGTCGCCCGCGAGGGGACGATTGCCCGTGCGGGGGAGAAGCTGCATCTCGGACAGCCGGCGATCAGTTCGCAGTTGAAACAGTTGGAAAGCTCGCTGGGCGTGAAAGTGTTTCAGAAGTCAGGTCGCAATCTGGAACTGACCGAGACCGGCCGCATGGTCTATCGCTATGCCGATGAGATTTTCTCACTCGGACGCGAGCTGACCGACACGCTCAAAGGCCGGCCCACGGGAAAGCCGATGCGGTTCGTCGTCGGTATCGTCGATGTCGTCCCCAAACTGATCGCCAAGCGATTGCTCGAACCGGCGCTCCGGCTTCCCGATCCGCTACGTTTGATTTGCTACGAGGATTCGCTCGAAAAGTTGCTCAGCGAGTTGGTGCTACACAACGTCGATCTGGTCCTATCCGACACGCCCGTCACCGGAGCCATGAAAGTTCGCGCGTTTAACCACTTGCTCGGCGAGTCACCGATCGCGGTCTTCGGCACGCGCGAACTTGCTCGCAAGTATCGCCGAGGCTTCCCAAAGTCGCTCGACGGAGCACCGTTCCTGATGCACGGCCGAACCAGCGCCGTGCGGCGTTCTCTGGAGACTTGGCTCGACTCGCACGACCTGCACCCGCTGATTCGCGCCGAGTTCGATGACAGCGCATTGATGAAAGTCTTTGGCCAAGCGGGCGAGGGGCTGTTCGCCGCGCCATTGGTGATGAAAGATGAGATCTGCCGCCAGCACGAAGTCGAGTTCGTCGGCGAGATTCCAAAACTCCGCGAGCACTTCTACGCGATCTCCGCCGAACGCCGCCTGAAACATCCGGCGGTCCTGGCGATCTCCAGCACGGCCCAGTCGGACGTGTTCGCGAAATAGCCGTCGTTTCGACAAGGCACTACGGCGGATGAACTGTGTTCCGGCTCGAACCGGTTGCTAATTTTTCGCCGGGTTGTCT
Source organism: uncultured Planctomyces sp. (assembly GCA_964539995.1). GTDB lineage: Bacteria > Planctomycetota > Planctomycetia > Planctomycetales > Planctomycetaceae > SXKJ01. The sequence continues at coordinate 2,510 of CAZILR010000179.1, read as the reverse complement.
CATCGGCTTTTATGGAGCCTGACGACGGACATCTTCGCGAGGTGCAGCGGCTGTTTTTACAGCATACGAATCGGCTGCGCGGGTTCATTCTGGGGTTGTTGCCGGATCGAGCGGCGGCCGACGACGTGTTGCAGGAAGTTTTCTTGGTGGTCACTGCGAAGGCCGCGGAGTTTCAGAGCGGGACGGATTTCCTCGCGTGGGTGCGTGCGATGGCTCGCCTGAAAATCCTGGAGCGCCGGCAGCGGCAGTTTCCCACCGCGCGGCAGTTGACCGATGAGGCGTGGGAGTCGCTGGCTCAAGCGGCTCACGAAGTGGACGACACTTGGGAAGCGCGCCGAAGGTCAGGATCAAGATCAGCCGCCGGGACTCGGTCTGATTCGCCGCATCGCGGTCTGGGATCGAGACGGTCCGTTCGCGAAAGACTTCGTCGGCACGACGTGGTACTCGGCGAACACCTGCTGCCTGCACGAGCAAGACCCGACGCTCGGCTACGGTTACGGAGTGCTCTACAAGCTGGAGCCGGGAAAGAAGCCGGGCTATCGGCCGTGGCGATATGCCAGCACGGCGAAGCCCGCCGATGCGCCCCTCTGGCTTTGGGACGGCGCGCCGTGGACGTTGTTCGGCTCGGCGCGATTGTTTCGCAGCGATGTCAGCGGCTCGATGCGCGAGTACCTGCTGCAATCGAACGGCTTCCCGATTTTGTTTCAGGCGGACGAGCGCGGCGAGTATCGGCCGATCCTGGCGATCGGCTCGCACGAGCACAACAAGGCGTTTCCGTCGGTGAAGGACGAACCGAAAGCGGTCTTCCTCTGGACCGACTTGAACGCCGACGCGCGGCCTCAGCCCGACGAGTTCCAGCATCTACCGGGATCGACCTACCGAGCCGATGTCGGCACCGGCTATCCGCCGTCGCGCGAGTTGATCTGGTACGTCGAGGGGATCGAACTCAAGCCGCAACGATTCACGGCTCAGGGCGTGCCGGTGTACGACGTGGCCTCGGCCCAGCGGCTGCCGATCCCGCAACATTACCTGCCCGTCGGCCGGCATCTCGTCACGGGGTTGCAGGGCAAGTTCAACAGTCCACAGTCGGGCGTGTATCAGGCGGGACATCACCTCTTCACCGATCGGGACGGCAAGCCGAAGGCGACCTACCGCAGCAATTGGCCCGCCGTTCATGCGTCGTGGAGTTCCACGCTGCATCAACTCGGCCAGACCGGTCGCAGCGTCGGCGAGCTGCATTACGCCGGCATCATCGACTCGCACAGCGAGGTCGGTCACGTCGTGGCCATGCAGGGCAACAAAGGCCAGTCGTTTCTGTGGAGCGAAGACGGCCTGTTCGTCACCCCGCTGTTTAAGGACAGCCGCGAGTCGCCGAAAGGCTGGGGAGGCAAGGAAGAATTCGGAGCCGATTGGACCAACATCAGCCTCTACGACGAGTGCTTCGGTGGCATGATGGCACGGCAGGACGACGGCGTTGTCCGCTACCTCTTCGGCCGCAACGGCTGCCAAGTCGTCCGTGTCGAAGGACTGGAGGCGGTGAAGCGATTCGATGCGGGCGTAGCCACGCTCGCCAAGAGCGTGGGGCGAGTTGTCGAAAAACCGGGAGCAGTCACTGATGCCCCACGCTCTGGCGAGCGTGGCTACGGAGAAAACCCGCTGCGAGTGCCGAACGTGCGTGGCCGCTTCCCCGCATTCAAAGTCGATGGCGATCCCGTCGAGTGGCAGAAGATCACACGTCACGAGATCAAAGTCGGCGACAGCGTCGTCGCGAAGGTCGCGATCGCGCACACGCTCGAACACCTGTGGCTGCTCGCCGAGGTCGAAGACCCGACCCCCTGGAAGAACGCCGGAGCCGATCCGAAGTTCGTGTTCAAGACCGGCGACGCGATTGACCTGTCGCTCGGCCCCGATCGTCCCGACCGCACATCACCAATCGCCGGTGACATCCGCGTGCTGATCGCTCCGAGCGACAAAGGTCCGATCGTGATGGCCTATCGCCCGGTCAAACCGGATGCGAAGCCCGAAGAGGCTCTGAAGTTCGAGTCCCCCGTGAAGTCACACTCGTTCGCCTCAGTGATGCCGGTCGGCGACGCCCAAGTCGCGTTCAAAGAAACGAAGACCGGCTACAGGATCGAAGCCCGCTTGAATTGCGACCACATCGAACTCAAACATCTCGGCAGCGGCCTGCGACTGCGCGGCGACATCGGCATCCTGTGGGGCAACGAAGCCGGACTCGTCACCGAGCGCCGCGCGTACCTCTTCAACCACAGCCCCGCCGCGAACATCGTCAGCGACACCCCCAGCGAAGCGGAATTACATCCAACCGAATGGGGCGTGTGGCTTGTCGAGTAGAACCCAGCCAGCCGAGCACTTGTTCGAGGCCGCGTCCAAGACCAACACCGCAGTCGTTGTCGGTGGGCGAGCGTTGACGACGGCGATTCGGACACGGCTCCGCTACTCCGCCTTCTGCGACACGCTGCGGCATCTCGAAGAGTTCGCCACAACATTGC
>CAZILR010000178.1:0-8939 GCA_964539995.1 uncultured Planctomyces sp. | reverse complement strand
CACGCGGAGCGATGACGGCTACGTTGTCCCGCATCCGTTTTGGGATTGGCTCGCGCGGATCGTCGAGCGTTGGCATCGGCCGTTCATCGCGGCGTGCGTGATCGGGATGATTGCTTGCGGACTGGGCCTGCCGAATCTGAAGACGTCGATTCGGATCGAGACGCTGTTCGGTCCCGACAGCCGAGTGATGAGCGACTACCGCTGGCTGGAAGAGCATGTCGGGCCGCGTGTGCCGATCGAGGTGCTAATCCGGTTTGACAGCGAGTGCGAGCTGCCGACTTACGATCGCGTGCTGCTCGTCAACAAAGTCCATCGCGAGCTGTCGTCGCTGAACGGCGTCGGCGCGACACTCTCCGCCGTGACGTATCTGCCCGATCCGAAGACATCGCGAAAGATGCCGACGATCATGCGGCGCAAAATCGCCGCGAAGATTCTCGACGACAGCCTGCCGCACTTCGATGAACTCGGCGTGCTGCGCACGACCGACGGCGATCAAACGTGGCGGATCACGGCGTTCGTCAGCGCGGTCGAAACGCTCGACTACGGTCAGTTCGTCGCGAAGGTTCGGGCACACATCGACCCGCTACTGAAGGACGAGGATGGACACGAGCTGGCCAACGTCGCCGCCAGCTACACCGGCATCATGCCGCTGGTCCACGAGATTCAGAGGCAGTTGCTCCGTGATTTGTACGACAGTTTTGTCTCCGGCTTCACGGTCATCACGATCGCGATGACGATCGTGCAAGCCGGGCTGCTGACCGCGCTGATTCCGATGATCACGAACATTTTCCCGACGCTCATCATGTTCGGCACGCTGGGCTGGCTGGGCCTGTCGCTCGACATCGGCTCGGTGATGACCGCCAGCATCGCGCTCGGCTTGGCCATCGACGATGAACTGCACTACCTGACGTTCTTCCGCCGCGAACTGGAGAAAGGCCGCTCGATCCGCGACGCGATCCGGCTCGGCTATCGCCACTGCGGCGTCGCGATGACGCAAACGTCGGTGACATGCGCCGTCGGTCTGTCAGTCTTCTCGCTGAGCGAATTCGTGCCGACGTCGCGATTCGGCTGGGTGATGGCCGTCCTGATCGCGCTGGCGCTGTTCGCCGATTTGCTGCTGCTGCCGGCGTTGCTGTTTAGCCCGCTGGGTCGATTCTTCTTGCCGAGCACGGCGATCGTTGACGATCACCGCAACAACGCCGCTTCGATCGTCAGCCCCGGGCCAAAGGCCAAAGCAACGCATGGCCCGGTCGTCGCGTCCTGACGCAGGCGGTCGAGGATGAACAGGATCGTCGGCGACGACATGTTGCCGAAGTCGGCGAGCACCGATTCGCTCGCGGCCCATTGCTCGCGCCGCAGGCCGAGTGCCTCGCCCGCCGCCGACAAGATGCGCGGGCCTCCCGGATGGAAGGCCCACGAACCGATGTCGCTCAAGTTCAGTCCGCGCGTGCCGAGCCATTCGCTGAGCCACGGTCGCAGGTGCTGCTTGATGAGATTCGGCACGCGCGCCGACAGAGTCATCTCGAACCCATGATCGCGAATCCGCCAACCCATGTCATCGAGCGTGTCAGGCAGCACGACCGAACCGGACGCCAGCAGTTGCCATGAATGTTCACGCGCGCTGTGGCCGGTCTCCTGACCGAGCCACTCCGGTTGACCGCAGGTCTCCCGCGTCGGTGATGACTTCGGGAGACCTTCGGTCGGCGAAGCGGCGGGGTCGTGAGACCCGCGCCGAGCGCTGAGCACAACCGCTGCCGCTCCGTCGGCGAAGAGGGCGTTGGAGACGATGCGATCCGGCGACCAGCCGTATTGATGGTGCAAGCTACACAGCTCGACGCAGCAGAGCAGCACGGTCGCGCGCGGGTCAGCTTGCAGAAACGCATCGGCGACGCGCAGGCCGTTGAGCGCTCCGTGGCAACCCATGAAACCGAGGTGCGTGCGGGCAACGCTCGGCGACAGGCTGGCCGTTTGCAGCAGTTCAATGTCGAAGCCAGGAGAATGAAAGCCGCTGCAACTGACGGTGACGAGATGCGTGATGTCTCGCGCGTCGCAGCCCGCGTCGTTCAACGCGCGTTGTGTCGCGTGGCACGCCAATGACCCGGCGTGCCGTTCGTAGGATTGCATTCGCTCGGCCGTCGTCGGGCCGAGCGGCCGCTGCTCGGTGCGCGGCGAGTAGGTCGATTGCCGAACGGTGTCGCTGTCGTCGCTCGATTCGAGCACGACACTGTGCCGGCGCTTCACTCCGGCCCGGCGGTACAATTCGCGTAGCACGCGCGATTGATCTTCGGTGTCGGCGTTGAACGGTCGCACGAGTTCCGCCGCGTCGGTTTGAGCGATCGAATGCTCCGGCACGGCAAGTCCGAATCCGCGAAGCCAGCTTGGCATGACGACATCCTTGTGGGACACGCGGCTCGCGTGTCATCGGTTGGAGAGGCACGCGAGCCGCGTACTCCACGGAAGGCTGACGCCGTGGACAATCGGTCGCAAGAGGCTCGGCATCTTCGGCAGTAGAAACATCGCGAGTCGGACACAGGTCGGAGATTTGAGAATCGCGGCGAGCATCCGGCAGGTGCGTTGCCGACGTCGCACGATCCGCGAATGCTCGCGCGACCACGTTTTCGCCAACACCGGTTGCCAAACGTCGCAGGCTCGATCGGCCAGCGGAGCGAGCGCGACAGACGACGCGAGCGCCCAGCCGATCCCTTCGCCGGTGAACGGTTCGACGTAGCCCGCCGCATCTCCGAGCACAAACAACCGCTCGGCCGCGACCGGGTTTGTCGAACGAGTGAGCACCGGAGTGCCGAGCCATTCAGCCTCGGCCATCGCGGGAATCGCCGGGAATCCGGCTTGAGCCAGCACGACCGCTGCCGCTCGCGCTGGTCCTCCCGCGTCACGCACGAGCCGCGCATCGAACGCCGCAGCGATGTTGAGCGCACCGCTTTCGACTCGCACCAAGCCAACGTAGCCACCACGACCAACCGCCATGTGAATCACGCCGGGAACGTACTCCGTCGGAAAGTCGATGACTTCGCAACCGGCTCCGAGTCGCGAGTGCTCGGCGGCGCGATCACGCACTTCAGCGAGGCCGCACAAGCTCGGATGGCCCAGGCCGTCGGCAGCAAGGACGACCATGGCCGTTGCAGTCTGCTGAACGACAGTTGTTGTAGGGTGGGACAAGCTCGCTTCGAGCGCCGGCCCACCTTCACAATTCGCGGCCGATTCTGGTGGGCCGGCGCGGCGAAGCGCCGCTGGTCCCACCCTACTGTCGGTCATGCTTTTCCATTCGACGATTCGTCGATCGTCAATCGGATTGCCGACCGTCGCCTGCACGCCGTCTTGAAACGTGGCTCCCGCGCGAATCGCGGCTTCAACCAAGCGTTGATCGAGCAACGCACGCGAGATCGCTCGGCCGGTGGGTAACGGTAGGCTCAGGCGACGTGACACGGCGCGGAGATCGAACCGCTGAATCTCTGGAGCACGGCACTCGCGCACGACGTCGCCGAGGCCGATTTGTTCCAGCAGTGTCACGGCGGAGTGATTCAAGCAGGCTCCGCAAACTTTGCGGCGCGGGAAGCGCTTCTTGTCGAGCAACAAGACGCGGCGGCCGCTCAAGGCCAACTGCCGAGCGGCGACCGATCCTGCGGGGCCGGCTCCGATGACGATCGCGTCCCAATCGGTCATGGCCGCCTCCAGGTCAACAACATCCGTTGCGGCCAGTGTCGCGAGATCGTCGTGTCGCGCAAGCCGGCTTGTTCGCAAAGACTCAAGGCTTCGTCCGGCGTGAACGCTCCCGCGACCGACAGTGGGCCATCGACATGCACGATGTGCGACCGAGTCAGCAGTCGAGGTCCGATCACCGCTAGCCAATAACCGGCTCGGCTGCGAATCAAGTCGTTGATCAAGACCGCTCGTTCGGCGGCTTGCGACATCGTCCGCAACAAGCCGATCGCTTCGGATTCGTCCAGATGATGCAGGAACAGCGAACAGATCACGACGTCAAACCGCGCGGGGAGCGGCGCGGAGAGCACGTCTTGCGGAAAGAACTCAACCGAGACGTCCCCATTCAACGCTCGTTGCTCGGCAATCTTCAACGCGGTCTCGCTGATGTCGCAACCGGCCATGTTGAGCGGGACGTTGTTTCGCGCGGCGAGTTGTGCCAAAGCGACCGTCACATCTCCGCCGCCGCACGCCACGTCGAGCACTCGCAGCGGTGCCTCGGATTGCTGACGAGCCATCGCTCGCAGCGTCGGCCAGAAGATTGCTGCGCTGCGGCTGAGACGATTCACCCGCTGTAGGCCGCGCAACGCCTGTGAGTGCGCTCGCTCGTCGAGTCCTGGCTGGTCCATCAACTCCGGCTGGCGATGACGCTGCTCAAGACGTCGCGACGTTCGGAAATGGTCACGCCAACTGGTCATGTTTGGATCGTGACGACCGTCGCCGCGAATGCCAATCGCGTTTGAGAAAAACGCGAGATGCACTCACGCCGAGTCAAAACCGCTTCGCATTATCCTGACAACAGCATCAGGGGATGCCATGACGGTCAAATTCCGTTTCGGTGCCGTGGCCGCATTCACAACGAACGCGCTGTTTGACAGACTGCTGCCTCGTGATCGGAGCGACGAATCGTTCTGCTTGAGACACCGATATGCCGCATCGAACAGCACTCGTAGCCCGACCGTGGCGAGTTTTCATCGTCATGCTGGCGGTGATCTTCGCGGTCGAAGCGACGATCATGTTCGCGCTTCCGAGGCTTCTGCCGCCGGAAGTCGATTGGGCGACGGAATCATTCGTCGATGCGTTTTTGCTGACGCTGGTGGTCGCTCCGATTTTCTGGCTGCTGTTGATCCGGCCGATCCGGCGGCTCGCGGAATTTCGCACCGAAATGTTGGCTCAGATTCTGTCGGCTCAAGAAGCCGAGCGGCGGCGGATCGCGCGCGATCTGCATGACGAAGTCGGCCAGACGTTGACCTCGCTGCTGATCGGCTTTCGCACGATTACGGATGCCGAGTCGCTGGACGCGGCTCGCGCGCGATCGCTCGAACTTCGCGAGACCACCTCGACGTTGCTCGACGACATCAAACGACTCGCTCGCGGGTTGCGGCCCAGCGTGCTCGACGATCTGGGACTGGTCCCCGCGCTCGAACGGCTGACGCTCGACATCAGCCGCGTGCATGACGTCGAGGTCTCGCTGGAAACCTCCGGACTTTCGGCCGAGCGATTGCCCGAAGCGGTCGAAGTCACGGTGTATCGCATCGTGCAGGAGAGCTTGAACAACACGGTGAAACACGCGCAGGCGCGGACGGCACAGGTCAACGTCTCGCGAGCCGGAGACGAACTTGTCGTGACGATTCAAGACGATGGCCACGGCTTCGCGGCGCAGTCGGCTCAAAAGCTGATGGCGGATGGACACCTGGGCCTGGCCGGAATGCGCGAACGAGCCGCGTTGCTCGGCGGGTCATTGACGATCGAATCCAAATCTGACACAGGAACGCTCGTGCGAGCCTGCTTGCCGATCCCCACAGAGAATCCAACCCGATCGTAGCCAGTTTCGCCATGACGTGCGGTGGTGATTCAGCCCACGCTCTGACGAACAAGCCAATGGGAGTGCTGAATGAGCAAGATTCGTGTGATGTTGGTGGATGACCACGCCGTGCTGCGAGCCGGCTTGCGTCTGTTGATCAATTCGCAGCCGGACCTGGAGATCGTCGGCGAGGCCGCTTCGACGAAAGAGGCGTTGCCGCTGATTCGCCAACTACGGCCTGACGTGGTCTCGCTCGACCTTTCGATGCCGGGTGGCGGCGGCATGGGACTGCTGGAACAACTCAAGGAGGCGAACCTGCCAACGCGTGTGCTGATCCTGACGATGCACGACGACCCGGCCTACTTCCGTTCGGCGGTCGCGGCGGGAGCGGCCGGCTACGTCGTGAAGACTGCCGCCGACAGCGAACTGCTCACAGCCATTCGCGCCGTCCACGGAGGCCGCCTCTTCATCAGCATGCCCAACGGCGGTTCCGAAGCCCTGCTGCGAGCCGAACAGGATTCCCCCACGAGCACGCTCAGCGAACGCGAACAGCAAGTTCTGCAAATGCTGGCCGAGGGATACACCAACAAAGAGATCGGCGTGAAGCTGGACCTCAGCGTGAAGACCATCGAAACCTATCGCGCTCGCATCGCGTCGAAACTGCAGCTCCGCACGCGCGCCGACATCGTCCGCTACGCGCTGGAAATGGGCTTGCTGAAACACGCTCCCGACGACATGAAGTGACCGTCGCGGCGGTTTAACCCCAACGCCAACGGCGTGGGCGCGGATGGGACGCGCTCACGCACGCCGATGGCGTGGCGGTTCAACAATTCTTTCGGTGCTCGGCGACCAGCCGGCCGATCACACGGCGACGACCTGCGTGAACGTGCCGGTCACCAAACCCTGAATCTCCACGGTCACGCCGTCGGTGATCTCTGGGAAGTCGTTTGGCACGGTGAGCTGGTCGAGATCGGGGTCGGTCGAGAACTCGACGTGGCCTTCGCCGTCGGTGACGGTGATCGTGCCGATGGTTACTCCGCCGACGATGACGTTGTAGGTTCCATCGGCCGCGTCCTCGACTTCGACCTCGAATTCTTTCTCGACGTTACTGTCGATCTTGATCGCGAACTTCGCCTCGCCGTTGGCGCTGGACGCGCCGGTCAGTGGGGCGAGGAACTCCGATTCGACCTCATCCCCATCGCCACCAGTCACGCCAGAGGCCGCCGCGCCGAATGTTCCCTGAGCCAAACCTTGAACCAGGATCGTGCTTCCTTCCGAGACGTTCGGGAAGTTGGAGGGGATCGCGACTTCATCGACGTCCGGATCGGATTTCAGTTTGAGCTTCCCTTTGCCCAGCTCGTTCACGGCCAACTGGCCGACATTCACGCCATCCACCAGCACGTTGTAGGTTCCGGCCGCCGCTCCTTCGACTTCGAGTTCAAACTCGACTTCGATCTCGGTTCCGAGCGACACGCCGTACTCTGCGTGACCGACCACGCCGGTCACACCGGCCAGCGGCGTCAGCGTCGAGGCGAACGTCAGCGCGTCTTCCAGCACATCGTCGCCGCCGCCGTGATCGTCGCCAATGTCGTCGTCGTCCGATTCGTGAATGTCGCGGCCACGTCCGCCGTTCACTCGATCCGCTCCGACACCGCCCCGAACGTGATCGTCGCCGAGACCGCCGTCGATGTCGTCATCGTCGTCGCCCCCATCGACGTCGTCGTCGCCATCATCGCCGCGCAGTGAATCATCGCCGAGATCGCCGAACAGATCGTCGTTCCCCTTGCCGCCGCTGACCGAGTCATCGTCTTCGCCGCCATCCAACAAATCGTCGCCGTCATCGCCGCTGAGGCTGTCGTCTCCCGACTCTCCATCGAGCGAATCCGCTCCGACACCACCGACCATGCGGTCGGCCGCCGCGCCACCCAGCAGCGAGTCGTCTCCCGCTCCGCCGTTCAGTGAGTCCTTGTCGTCACCACCGTCGAGGTCATCGTCGCCGCTGTCGCCGTTGAGCGAATCGTCGCCGAGCTCCCCATCAAGGTCGTCGTCGCCGTTGCCGCCGCTGAGCGTGTCCTTGTCGTCGCCGCCGTTGAGCGAGTCGTCGCCATCGTCACCCGATTCGCTATCGCGCCCCGATCCGCCATCCAGCGAATCGTCGCCGAGGCCGCCGGTCAGCAGGTCGTCATTCGCGCCGCCGCCAAGCGTGTCGTTGCCGTCTTCGCCCTTCAGCCGGTCGTTGCCGTCGTCGCCATCGAGATCATCGTTGCCCGTGCCGCCGCCCAAGCTGTCGTTGCCCAAGCCACCGCTGATCACGTCGTCGTCCGCACCGCCGCTCAGCGTGTCGTTGCCGTCCTCGCCCGTGAGTTCATCGAGTCCGGCATCGCCACTGAGAACATCGTTGTCGCCACCGCCGATGAGGTCATCGTCCCCCACGCCGCCGCCGAGTGTGTCTCGACCGCTACCACCGCTGAGCGAATCGTCGCCGTCGTCGCCGATCAGGCTGTCGTTGCCGAGTCCGCCGTCTTCGGTGTCGTTCCCCGCACCGCCAAGCAGCTTGTCGTTATCCGCGCCGCCATCGAGATCGTCCGCTCCGTCATCTCCCAGCAACTGATCGCTTCCCGCGTCGCCGCTGAGATCATCGTCGCCAGCTCCGCCGATGAGTTTATCGTTGCCCGCCCCTCCGGCGATCAGGTCGTCGTCGTCGCCGCCACTCAGGGAGTCGTTCTGATTGCCGCCTTGAATCTCATCCAATCCCGCGCCGCCGTTGGCCGTATCGTTGCCGTCGTCGCCAAACAAATCATCGTCCCCCGCGTCGCCATTGAGCACATCGTTCCCCGTGCCGCCGAAGATCGAGTCTGCTCCATCGCCACCGTTCTCAAGGTCGTTCCCCGTGCCTCCCAGCAGCGAATCATCGCCGGCATCGCCATTGAGCCGATCGTTACCGACGCCGCCATCCAGCGAGTCGTTCCCCGAGTCACCGGTGGCCGTGTCGTTCCCCAACCCGGCATTGATCGTGTCGGCTCCCGCGCCGCCAGTGATGCTGTCGTTGCCCGAAGTTCGGCCGAGCGTGTCGTCGCCGAAGATCGAATCGCCCAACTCGCTGCCGATGATCGTGTCGTTACCGGCTCCACCTGCGATCACGATCGACGTCAGACTCGGAAAGCCCGTCGCCGTGACGCCACTCAGATTGATCGCGTTCTTGCCCGAACCGCCGGTCACGGTCAGCGACGTGACATTCGCCGCTGTCACGGACCCGCTGACACCATCCACCAGCGCCGTCAATTCCGCTCCATTCAACGTGACGTTGCCTGTCGTTCCATCGACTCCCACGGCGATGGCATCAGCCCCATTGCTTGTGACCGTCAACGCGCCCGTCGCCGTCGTGAACAGCGACGAAACGCTCAGATACGTCCGCGTC
>CAZILR010000177.1:0-8952 GCA_964539995.1 uncultured Planctomyces sp. | reverse complement strand
GCCGACGTCCCATTCCAGGTTCGAGCCGATGCTGCATTTGACTCCGTTGGCCTCGGCGAATTCGACGATCGCTTTCGACTTGCGGATGCCGCCGTTCTTGCCCGGATAAACGCTGATCAAGTCGCAAGCGTCGTTCCGAATCAGTTCGCGAGCGTGAATCATGTCGAAGCACATGTCGTCGGCCATGACCGGCGGCTTCGTCTCGCGCTTCACGCGAGCCAGTGCCGCATAGTCGCCATCGTGCGTCGGCTGTTCGTTGAGCGCGATGTTGCAGTCGGCCAGTGTGTTCACGCAGTGAATCGCCGTGTCCGCGTCCCAGCCGCAGTTCGCGTCGATGGTCAGGCCGAGTTTCGGGCCAATCGTCTCTCGCACTGTGCGCACACGGGTGATGTCTGCCTCGGCCGGGCCACCAACTTTCACCTTGATCGTCGTGAAGCCTTCGCTGACCAGTTCGAGAGCACGGGCCTTCGCGCGATCTGGCTCGTAAGCCCCCATCGAGAACCGGCAGCGAACCGTCAACGGCCGCACCGCTCCGCCGAGCAATTCGTAAACCGGCTTGTTGGCCGCTTTGCCGGCGATGTCCCAACAGGCCATCTCGATGGCCGACTTCGCGAACCAGTTGTGCCGCGAGACCTTGTCCATGCGCCGGTCGATGTCAGTGATGTCTGTCGGGTCGGCTCCGATGACGCTTGGTGCGAGCACGTTGTCGAGGATCGCTTTCGCACCCCAGACAGTCTCGCCACTCCAATTCGGCATGACCGTCGCTTCGCCGATCCCTTCGATGCCCGCATCGGTGCCAACTCGGATCAACAAGTATTTGGACTCGGTGTGCCAGCCCAGCGCCGTGACCATGTACCGCGCGGGCTTGAGCGGAATGCGAACAGGGATGACTTCGACGTGCGTGATTTTCATGACTGCCCTTTGGAGTGCAGCGTGTCAGCACCGCTTTGGTTTGATCCAATCTGTGATCTCCGCGCCTCTGCGTGAGAACTGTTTTCACGCAGAGGCGCAAAGCTTGCGGAGAAAAGCGGTGCTGACACACCGCACTCCAGGTAGCGATTGCACGAGACGCAGTCTATCCTCGCTCACCGATTCGCCAACGCTCCGACTACACGAGGCCCGCATGAGCCAACTCCACGAACCGCCGCTAACGGAGCGACCGACCAAAGTCCGTCACTGCGTGCTGACGTTTCTCTGCGTGCTGGCTCTCATCCTTTACATCGACCGCAACTGCATCAGTCAGGCTCTGACGAGCATCGAAAAAGATTTGAAGATCAAGCACGATCAAATGACTTGGGTGTTGATGGCGTTCACGCTGTCCTACGCGTTGTTTGAGGTGCCGATGGGCTGGTGGGGTGACAAATACGGCTCGCGCGGTGTGCTGACTCGGATTGTGATGTGGTGGTCGGCGTTCACGGCGTTGACCGGAGCGGCGATGGGCCTGCCGTCGCTCATTTTGATTCGGTTTCTATTTGGAGCGGGCGAGGCGGGAGCAGTACCGAACTCGGCGTGCGTGTTGTCGCGGTGGTATCCGATCGAGCAGCGTGGCATGGCTCAGGGAGCCATCAATGCGTCGATGCAGATTGGCGCGGCGATCGCACCGATCGTGACTGCGGAACTGATCCTCGGCATCGGTTGGCGCTGGAGCTTCGCGTTGTTGAGCATTCCCGGCATTCTGTGGGGACTCGCTTTTTGGACCTGGTATCGCGACGACCCACAAACGCATCCGTCGGCGAATGACGCTGAGCGACAACTCATCCTGGCGGGTACAGATCGCGCCACTGGAACACATCCGCCGATTCCCTGGCGAGCGGTGTTGTCGCATCCGCAGATCTGGTTGCACGGATTCATCCTGTCTTGCTCGGCGTTCAATTCGTACCTGTACTTTTTCTGGTATCCGACGTACCTCAAGGAAGCACGACTCTGTTCCGAGCGGGAGTCCGGCTGGCTGGCCAGCATCGTCTTGATCGGTGGCGCGGTCGGCTGTTTGAGCGGTGGTTACGTCATCGACTGGCTGACGCGGACGACTGGCGATCGGTTCCGCTGTCGCCGACTGTTGTGCGCCTCGTCGGTGACGCTCGCGTCGGTGTCGCTGTTGATCGGACAGCATTGTGACACTCCGGTGATCGCAACACTGTGGACCGCCGGTTCGTTGATGCTGACCGTGATGACGCTGGCCTCGTGGTGGGGTTCGGTCTCCGACCTGAGTGGCCGACACTTAGGCGCGCTGTTCGGTTTGATGAATTCTCTCGGAGGCTTCGGTGGCATGGCCTCGCAAAGTTTTGCCGGCCAATTCGCGACGTGGATGGAGAGGCAAGGCTACGAGGGCCGAGCACGCTGGGATCCGATGTTCTATGTCTACTCCGGAGTTCTCTTCATCGCGGCGGTGGCTTGGCTGTTCGTTGACACGCGAAGGTCCGTGGAGGACGCCAGAACGGGCTCGACTGGTGGAACTCCGCCACGCTGACGTCAGGCTTGCGACTGCGTTGGAAGAACACGCATCAGGCGAGTTTGTGGAACCTGCGTCACTTGTCACCCGACGCGTGAGAGCGCGCGAACGCTCCATCGAGATTCCTTCCTCGCGTCTTCAGACGCCCGACCTCGCTCACGCGTCGGGTTGCGGACAGTCCAGCTTCACAAATTAGATCGCTCTGCGTCGCCACCGGATTGAACAAAGAAATTGCCAGAATAGGATGTTGCCCTCCGACGCCGTTTGCCTCAACGAACTCCTTTGAACCACGAGGACATCATGATGCCTATGCGAGAGATGAATCGGTTGTTTGCGACTTCTTCACGGCGGTCTTCTGCACGACGATTCATTCCGCGACGGCTGGAAGCGCTGGAGTCGCGTTGCCTGCTGACCGTCACGCATTCCGTGTCCGGGACGGCAATCACCATCACCGCAACGGCTGGCGAGGATCTCGTGATTTCGGATGACGGAAGCAACCTAGTTTACGAAGTCGATGGTGGTGACGCGATTGTGGTTGGTGCGATCGACGCCGCGAATATCACGTCACTCCGCGTGAACGCGACGAGTTCTTCAGGGAGCAACAAGATCGTCCTCAATTTGCCGGAGGCGACGTTTTCGAGTTTACTCATGGCGCGTGTCACCGCCGGAGGAGGCAACGACACCGTCAATGCCTCTGGCAGCGATGTCCTCGTGTCGCTCGATGGCGGTGCGGGGAATGACGTCATCATCGGAGGTCAAGCCCTCAGCGGGGGGACGACGGTCAACGTCCCCAACACGCCGCCGTACAACCGATCGTATCAACTGCAAGACACTCTCATCGGCGGCAGTGGAAATGATGTTCTCATCGGTGGGGCCGGCAACGACAGCATGCTTGGCGGCAGCGGGAACGACACCATGTCCGGTGAAGGTGGGAACGATTTGTTGAGTGGCGACAGCGGAAACGACAAGCTCTCCGGTGGTGAAAACGAAGACACCGTATCGGGAAGCGCGGGTGACGACTCCGTGACGGGCGATGATGGCAATGACTACGTCTATGGTGGAACGGGACGAGACACGGTCTCTGGTGGTGATGGCCTGGATGTGGTCAAAGGCCAGGAAGGTCGCGACGTGATCGAAGGGACTCGTGAAGCAGCACAATCGGAAGTGACGACCCTCAACACGAACGAACCGCTTGTCCGAGGGACACGCTCGTTGGATTCGAAGGACACCAGTTCCGAGTACGCGGCGTTTGAGTTCGATCTCGGCTTCGTGCCAGACGCGAATGATTATCTCTAGCTTGAGTCGCGGTTAGGACTGCTTGCTTCGAACTGTGTACGTTGCATTGGAAACAAGAAGTTGACAGAAAACTGGCGACACGACTGCAGGCCAGATTGGGTGCTGACTCCAAGTTTCCGATGCCTGCGGCATACAGGTTTTTCAAAACTGTGCCACTCAGGCGGCCAAGTTTGAAATCTACCCAGAGGTCACTCGGTACTCGACGAGGCTGATTGAATTTGTTCGCTGCCGTTGGTGACCGGTTGCGTGGCGAAGAAGCTGTTGAAGATGGCGGCGTCCACTTCGTTGAGGCTGAGTTGGAAACGGTCGATGTATTCGTGCAGGCCGGCGTGGATGATGTCGGAGGATTGTGTGAACTCGAATTCCGAACGGAGCCTGCCGAGCAGCTTTTCGGCTTTGAGCCGAAATGTTCCTTCGGACGACCCCGTGATGGCTCGTAGAGATTCTTCGGCGCGGCTGAGGCAATAACGCACCGATCGCGGAAAGTCGCGATCCAGCATCAAAAAGCCAACGACGTGTTCCGGGGCGATACGGCCGCGGACTCGGCGGTACATTTCCAGCGCGCTGGCGGACTTCAACAGCGCGGACCACTGGATCACGTCGAGCGGAGTGCCGACTTCGGTCGTCGTCGGCAGAAGAATGAAATACTTCACGTCGAGGATGCGCGAGGTCTTGTCGGCTCGTTCGAGGTTCCGGCCCATACGACCGAAGTGCCACGCTTCGTTGCGCGACATCAACGAATCCATGATGCCCACCAGCAGTTGGCTGTAGCGTTTGACTTCACCCAGAAACTGCGTCGTGTTCTCTAAAGCGTTGGGGACGTCGGCTCCGCGCACGAAGAGGTAGAACTTGTTGAGTTCCTCCCAGACTTCCGACGGCAGGCTGCCGCGAATTGTGCGGGCGTTCTCACGGGCGGAATACAAGCACGACACGATCGAGTTGGGGTTCTTGTGGTCGAACGTCAGGAACTGCCAGACGCTGTCGCGAGTGGCTCGGCCGTGGCGTTCGGCGAAGGTTTCGTTGTCGCCGGTCGTGGCGACGAGCGGCTCCCACTGCTGGCTGATGCTGTCGCCGAGGTCGAGCGTCAGGTGCATGTTGACGTCGAGAAACCGCGCGACGTTCTCCGCCCGCTCGACATAGCGGCTCAGCCAGAACACGGAATCAGCCACGCGGCTTAGCATCGAAATAGTCTCTCGTCTTTGTCTTCCTCCCCATCGGGGCAAGCCCGGCGGGGTTGCGGTTCAATCAAGCCAACACCCAGGTGTCCTTGCTGCCGCCTCCCTGCGACGAATTCACGATCAGCGAGCCTTTCCGCAACGCGACTCGCGTCAGGCCGCCGGGCAGCACGAAGATGTCTTTGCCATAGAGAATATACGGCCGCAGATCGACGTGCCGGCCTTCGAGGTGATCGTCCACGATGGTCGGCACACGCGACAGCGCGAGCACCGGTTGAGCGATGTAGTTGCGCGGGTTGGCTCGAATTTGATCGGCGTACTTCGCGAGTTCATCCGAGGTGGCTCGCGGGCCGATCAGGATGCCGTAGCCACCCGATTCGTTCGTTGGCTTCACGACCAACTTCGACAAGTTGTGCAGGACGTATTGCAGGTCTTCCGGCTCGGAACAGATGCGTGTCGGCACATTGTTCAAGATCGGGTCTTCGCCGAGGTAGTACTTGATGATCCTCGGCACATAGGCATAGACCGCCTTGTCGTCGGCGACGCCGGTGCCGGGAGCGTTCGCCAGTGTGACTCGGCCTTTGCGGTACACGTCCATCAGGCCGGGGACGCCCAGCGCGGAGTCCGGACGAAAGCACTTCGGATCGAGGAACGTGTCGTCGATGCGGCGATAGATCACATCGACTCGCTGCAAGCCGCGCGTGGTTCTCATGCAGACGTAGCCGTCAGAGACCACGAGGTCCGAACCTTCCACCAACTCCACACCCATCTGTTGCGCGAGGAAGCTGTGCTCGAAGTACGCCGAGTTGTAGATGCCGGGCGTGAGCACCACGACGTTCGGCTCACGACTGTTCGCGGGAGCGACGTGTTGCAACGTCGCGAGGAGCCGTTCGGGATAGTCCTCGACGGGTTGGATGCGCAGGCCACCAAAGATTTGTGGAAACGTCCGCTTCATCACTTCGCGATTTTCGATGACGTAGGACACGCCGGACGGGCAACGCAGATTGTCTTCCAGCACATAAAACTGCCCATCGCCATCACGCACCAAATCGGTGCCGACGACATGACACCAGACTCCGCCAGGAGGCTTCAGGCCGACACACTGTTTCAGATAGCACGAGGCTGAGAACACCAGTTCGGACGGCACGATGCCGTCCTTGAGAATCCGTTGCTCGTTGTAGACGTCATCGACAAACAGATTGAGAGCGTAAATACGCTGCCGCAGGCCGCGTTGGATCATCTCGAATTCGGAGCCATCGACGATGCGCGGCACGATGTCGAACGGCCAGACTTTCTCGGTCCCGGCTTCGTGGCCGTAGACGGCGAACGTGATGCCCATGTTGAGCAGTGTCAGGTCGGCTGCTTTTTGGCGTCGGACCAATTCGCCTTCAGAGAGCGCGGAGAGCCGTTTCGCGAGCGCATCGGCGCGCGAACGCGGGCTGCCCGACTCATCGAACATCTCGTCGTAGAAGCCATCAGTTTGATAATTCGCCAGTCGCATGAGCGCACTCCGTCCGCGACCTCGTGAAGAAAGCAACCGGCATACCGAAGCGGAACCGCTGAAAAATAGCGGGGCAATCGCGATAAACACAGACATCGACCGCAACTCGTGCCAGCGAATCAGGCAGCGAGCGTCCAATTCTGTCGCAGCGCTCCGCAGGGCGACAAATCGCCGGAGTCTGCTTTTCGTGAGGTTTTCGAGGCGATACCGCAGTCAATCGCCCGGCACGCCAATTGCCAAGTGAGCCTTACTTGGCCCGTTTAGCCGCTACGCCATCGGCGCGCGAGTGTACCTCGCCCGATTTTCGCCCAAGTTGATGGCGTTGGGGTTCAACAACTCCGTCGAAAGCACTCGCAATGACGACCACCGCCAGCAACTCAACTTCGGCCCCTGTTCCCTTCAGCCCTGAGAAATTGCGCGAGACGCTCGCCGGCTCGCGCAACCCGGAAGAGACACTTTCCAAACTGGTGCTGGCGATTCAGCAGCGGCTGAAGACCGATGTCTGTTCGGTCTATTTGCTGGAGCAGAACCGATCGCACTTGGTGCTGGCCGCGACGGTCGGCCTGCGCGGGGAATGTGTCGGACGAGTCCGCATGGCGTTGCACGAAGGACTCGCGGGCATGGTCGCCGAGCAACTGCGGCCCATCGCTGTCGAGGACGCGATGAGACATCCACGATTCAAGTATTTCGCCGAATCGGGCGAGGACGAATATCACTCTTACCTCGGCGTGCCGATCGTTGATCGTGGCCTGTTGCAAGGCGTACTGGTCGTGCAGTCGGCAGAGGCTCGCAGTTTCGTACACGACGAAATCGACTTACTGGCCGCTGCTGGCAAGCAATTGGCGACGGTCATCAGTGATTGTCGATCGCTCGAACAATTCATCGCGCCGGTACAGAAACGGCTCTGGGCGTTGGCCACCAATCTCCGCTGGTGTTGGGACGCTGAGACGAAGGAAATCTTCCGTGACCTCGATCCGGTGCGCTGGCACGATTCGGGACACAACCCAATCACGTTGTTGTCCGAGTTTACCGTCGAGAATCTCGACCGGCTGGAAGACCGCGTAAGGCAACTAAGCTTACAAAGCCGCATCGACCTCGCGTATCGCCGTTTGCAGGACTACCTCCAACCGAAATCCAGTTGGGGCGACAAGCACGCCGGCATCCTGCGAGCGAAGCCGGTCGCGTACTTCTCGGCCGAATTTGGAATCCACGAATCGTTACCGATCTATTCCGGCGGCTTGGGTGTGCTGTCTGGCGATCACATCAAAAGTGCATCGGATCTCGACATTCCGCTGGTCGGCATCGGACTGTTTTACAACCAAGGGTACTTCCGGCAGTGGATCGACGCGCAAGGCTGGCAGCGAGAGGATTATCTCTATGTGAATCACAGTAGCTTGCCCTTGCGACTGGCGACCGCGAACGGCTCGCCAATTGTGGTGGAGTTACCGACGCGCACGGGAATGATCTCTGCTCGCGTGTGGCAGGTGGCGGCCGGCCGGATCACTTTGTATCTGCTCGATTCGGACATCCCCGGCAACGCACCGGAGGATCGGCAACTGACCGCTCGGCTGTACGGTGGCGACACGCGCGTCCGTATCCGGCAAGAGTTGTTGCTCGGCGTCGGTGGCGTGAAGGCGCTCAAACAACTCGGCATCGCACCGAGCGTGCTGCACCTCAACGAAGGACACAGTGCCTTCGCCGCGCTGGAACTGATGCGTCAGAAGATGCACGACGAGGGGGTCGATCTCTGGGAATCCCAGCGCCGAGTCGCTCGCCAAATCTGCTTCACGACACACACGCCGGTTCCGGCGGGTCACGACCGTTTCGATGGCGGCCTGATCGAAGAACACCTCGGCCCGCTGCGCGAACAAATGGGCATGGATCACGACCAACTCATGTCGTTCGGACGAGTCGATCGCCACAACGGCGGCGAGACGTTCTGCATGACCGTCCTCGCGCTGAAAATGTCTCGCCGAGCGAACGCTGTCTCGTCGCTGCACGGCGAAGTCTCACGCAGCATGTGGACCTGCCTCTGGCCTGGTCGTGGCGAGGAAGAAATTCCGATCGGACACATCACGAACGGAGTTCACGTTCCAACTTGGCTCGCGCCGCAAATGCGTGACCTCTACAACCATTGCCTGGGCACCGAGTGGCAGCAAAAGGCGGGCACTCCCGAAGCGTGGGAGAAGGTGGACGACATCGCCGACAGCCAGCTTTGGGAGACCCACCTCGCCTGCAAGCAAGGTCTATTCGACTTCGTACGCCGCCGAGGCTCACTGGAAGCCGAACGTCGCGGTGAAGCTCCCGAAATCGTCTCGCAACTCCGCCGAGTACTCAGCACCGATGCGCTGACCATCGGGTTTGCTCGCCGCTTCGCGACCTACAAGCGAGCCGACTTGCTGCTGCGAGATCTCGATCTGCTGGCGACGCTCGTCAACGATCCGCAGTTTCCGATTCAGTTCGTTTTTGCCGGCAAAGCGCATCCTCATGACCAACCGGGCAAACGCATTCTGCAAGAGATCTTCAAAATC
>CAZILR010000176.1:2601-8953 GCA_964539995.1 uncultured Planctomyces sp. | reverse complement strand
GCCAGACTCAATGCCGCGACGAATCCGATCAAGCTCGGCATCCGGGCTGATGAGGACGGTCGCATGTGTTCGCTCCTTGCCAGTTCGTTGAGGCCGCGATCTTACGAACCGTCATGCGATTGAGGACAGCCGAAAACGGCGGTCAGTCGGCCATGTCTTCTTTGGGCGGCTCCGGCAACCAGAGTGAGGCGATGAGTCCGACCAAATAAACTCCGAACCCGACCGCCGCCGCCGTGTAAGCCAGCTTAGCGGGTGCATTCGCGAGGTCATCGGTCGCCGCCAACGTGGCGGTCACCCACGCGAACGAAGTTCCGATCAAGCGGCCTCCGATATTCGCGGCAAAGCTCTCACCGGTCCCTCGCAAGTGCAGTGGATACACGCGCGGCAGGTAGTTCCCCCAGAAGCTGAACTGAGCCACGGTCACGAACCCGGCGAGAAACAAGCCGACATACGTCAGCGACAAACTGGTCGTCGCACAGTAGGCGAAGATGATTGGCATCAGGATCAGCCCCGGAATCTGGAAGACTCTCAAGAGCTTCCGGCGGCCGACGATCATCACGGCCAAAACCGCGAGTGCGAATCGGCCAAACAAACCGCCGACCTCCTGGACCTTGGTGACGTTTGCTGCGACCGCCTGAGTGATCCTGCCGCGAATCGGACCTTCGATCTTGCCTCGTTCGATCGCCGTCAGCTTTTTCTGTTCGGCTTCGGACTTCCCTTCCAGCAGGGCCTTGAAGTCGTCGGACTCCAGTCGTTTCGTCACTTTATCGACGACCGACTTTTCAGAGAGGGCCGCCTTCACCTGCTCTTTGACTTCCGGAAGTCCCGGCACGATTTGCGGGATTTGCTGGATGGCTCCGAAAGCCGCGCCAAAGCTGCACGCGAACATCAATGTCGTGACGACCGTCGTGCGACAAAGATCAGGAGCAAACAATTGAGCGATGCTCGGCCGCTTGAGTGTTCCCGATTCTTTCTTTTGAGCCCACACGGGCGACTCCGGCAGGAATGGACGGATCAAAATCAAAGGAATTGCGGGGATCACGCCCGACATGAGTGTGTATCGCCAAGCGGCGTGAGGATCGGAAATGGCCCCGCCGAAGACGGCTTGAATGGCCGGAAAGCTCGATCCGTAACTCACCGCGAGTCCATTGGCCACCGCGACCAGCAAGCCACCGACTGAGGAGAACGCCTGCGTGTATCCCAGCACTTTCTCACGCTGATGCGGATTCGGAAACAACTCCGCCAACCAAGCGACGGCGGCCACGAATTCGACGCAGACACCGACAAAGACAAAGCAACGACAGATCAGCAGCATCCAAATGCTGGTCGAGAATCCCGCGGTGAACGCCGCGAAAGCATAAATCAAGATCGACCAAGTCAGGACTCGGCGACGGCCTAGCCGGTCGGTCAGGTATCCGCCGACAAGCCCGAAGACCCCACCCGCCACTGCGGGAATGTAGAACAACCGCCCGACCCACATTTGAAAGACTTCGGTTCCCGGAGCAGCTCCAACCAACTCTTGCAACGCGGGCCGCACCACCAGCGGCAGCATCAGCAATTCGTAAATGTCGAATGCAAAGCCGATCGACGCGATCACGCAGATCAGCCATTGCGTCGAGGTGAGTTTGAACGAGGCGGGCGGGGTGGAAGCATCCGACATGAGGGTTCCTTCGAGGTTGGAGGGATCAAGGCGGGGGGCCGGATTCTATCCCCGAATCCGTCGATTCAAACCTTCCCGAAGCCTCGGCGGCGTTTGTTCGTGTAACGCTCCAACGCTTCGAGAATGACTTTGGACGAGGCTTCCGCAGGTTGGAATTGATCAACCTCAACCGACTTTCCTTCCAGTTGTTTGTAGTCCTGGAAGAAGCGGCGGACCATCGACAGCCGATGCACCGGCAGTTCGTCCGCCTCTTGGAAGCTGGCGTATTCGGGATCGTCCATCGCGACGGCGATGACTTTGTGATCCTTCTTGCCGCTGTCCACCATCGTCATCAGTCCGATCGCTCGCGAGCGGACCAGCGTCAGTGGCGCGACCGGCTCTTGGCAGAGCACCAGCACGTCCAGCGGATCGTCGTCTTCAGCCAGTGTCTGCGGGATGAAGCCGTAATTCGCCGGGTAATACACGGCCGAGTACAGAATCCGGTCGAGCTTCAGCAGCCCGGTCGTCTTGTCGAGTTCGTATTTCACGCTCGACCCCATGGGGATTTCGATGACGGTGATGAATTCGCGCGGCAAGTGTTCGCCGGGCGTGACGTCGTGCCAACAATGCATCTCTGATCTTCTCCAAAAACGTGTGATCCGCCGTTGCGCAGGCGGGAGGCGACTTGTACTGCCTGCCTCAGAGCGACGAAAGTGCCGCCGAACCACCGGACGTCACAACTTTGAGCAGGGGCATTCCGATGATCGTTCAATTCGGTTCGTGTCGTCTAGAACTCGCGCAGGGAGACATCACGGCGCAGCAGGTCGATGCGATCGTCAACGCGGCGAACTCGCGGTTGGCTGGTGGCGGAGGTGTGGACGGTGCGATTCATCGCGCGGCGGGGCCGTCTCTGATGGAAGAGACTCGCACAAAGTTTCCTGACGGCTGTCCAACGGGATCGGCTGTCGTGACTTCCGCTGGTCGCATACAGGCTAAGTTCGTGCTTCACGCCGTTGGCCCAGTCTGGCGCGGCGGAGTTGCAGGTGAGGCAGAGTTATTGGCGTCGGCCTATCGTCGTTGCCTGGAGTTAGCGGTCGAGCACTCTTGCCGCAGCATCGCCTTTCCGGCACTCAGCACGGGAGCCTATGGCTACCCAATGGACCTGGCCGCCGAGCGGTCGCTGGCCACGGTGCGCGAATTCTTGCTGGAGCAGCAGAAACCGGAAGTCGTCCGCTTCGTGCTCTTCGACGGTGGCAGCTTCGGAGCGTTCGCTCGTGCGCTGGAAGCGATGGCGGAGTAAGTGTCCCACGTTACGCGGATGCCGCACCGCTTTGATCCAGAATCTCGGCGATGTGCAGGACTCGGATCGGTTTCTTCTGGCGACGGATCAGGCCGTCGAGGTGCATCAGGCAGGACATGTCGTTGGCGGTCAGGACTTCCGTGCCAGCTTGCTCGTGATCGTGCAGGCGGTCGAAGCCCATCATGGTTGAAACCGCTTCCTCGGCGACTGCGAACGTGCCGCCGAAACCGCAGCATTCGTCCGGGCGAGTCAGCTCGGAGAACGTGATGCCTTCGAGTCCTTCCAGCAATTGCTTGGCCTTGTTGAATGCCGGGCCAACTCGCTCGCTGCAACTGCCGAGTCGCAGTTCACGCAACCCGTGACAGCTTTGATGCAGGCCGACCTTGTGCGGAAAACTTCCGCGCGGGCGGCTGACCTTCAGCACGTCGGTCAAGAATTCCGTCAGCTCGAACGTCTTGAGCTTGAGTTGCTCGAAGCCGGAGCGGCCGGAGAGGTAATCGTCGTAGTGATGCCGCACCATCGCGGTGCAACTTCCCGACGGACAGACGACGTATTCGTACGGTGCGAAGATGTCGAAGAACCGCTCGGCCAACGGACGAGCCTGCTCGCACAGCCCGGTGTTCGCCATCGGCTGGCCGCAGCAGGTCTGAGCCTCTGGGAATTCCACTTCGACTCCAAACCGTTCCAGCACGGAGACCGTTGCCATCCCGACCTGTGGGAAAAATTGATCGACATAGCACGGGATAAACAGTCCAACTCGCATGTGGCCTCCGGGAATGAGCGGCGGGATTGTAGCTGCCGTTCGTTGAGGCGGCAGGTTGGCAAACGGTCCCACGGGAAGCCAATTGGTCAAATTGAGAGGTTTTGGGGTTCTGCGGCTCTGGCGAGGTTACGGCAGTTCGTGATGTCTCCGCCGACTTGCCGTCACCTTGCCGATTTTTTCGGATGCACAGAACCGTCGGGCCGATCCTCAAGAGACGACCGATTTTCGGGATGGAGCCGCGTATGTCTGCACGAGGGTCAACGAAGTCCACGCGTTCGCGAAGGCTCGATCTTTGGCTGACAGCGGGAATGCTCTGTGTGGCGCTGGCCGGTTGCCGTTCCGCGGCGTTTCGCGATTCGGGGCATTCGGCGACTGCTCCCAGGGGTGTCCCGGCCCAACTCGTCTCAGCCACGAACTCCTCCTTATCTACGAAGAAGCCGGAAGCATCTACGAAGAAGCCGGAAGCGTGGCAGTTGCAGAAATCGCAACGTGAGGACGCCGTGCGACAGGTGGCGGCTGAGTCCAAGTCGAAAGACTCCGCCACGACCGCGTCGTTCGAGAGTGAACTTTGGAAAAGCGACCAGCCCGCGCCGTTGGTGTCGAACGAAACCAGTTGGTGCTCCGAATGCCCGCTCTCGGAGTGTCCTGCCGAGTGCGAGTGTCCGGGACTCTGCTTGGGCTGCGACATCGAAAACGCTTTGCCGACGCTGTGGTGCGATGCCAAAGGAGTCTTGGCGGGGAACAATTGGATGATCCTGGCCGGGGCCGGCGGCGTGGCGATCTGGTTTCGCGAAGGAGACATCGACCGCGAAGTCCGCGAGAAGGTCGCCGACAACCCACACCGCTGGGGAGACGGCAGCCAGTTCTTGGGCAAGATCGGTGATGTGCGCTATCAGGCCCCAGTGTTACTCGGCATGTATGGTTACTCGCTTTGGTCGCAGAACGAAGAGTTGCACGATGTGTCAGGCTCGCTGCTCAGCGCGAGCGTCATCACCGGAATCAGCACTTCGGCGCTGAAGCTGGTCACGAACACGGAACGCCCCTCGGACGATTGGATGGACGGCGAGTACGGCTTCCCGTCGTACCACACCGCCAGCACGTTCGCGATCGCGGCGGTCTTGGAAGAGTACTATGGCTACAAAGTTGGCTTGCCCGCGTACTTGCTCGCCGGAGCGGTCGGGTTCAGCCGACTGGATGAGCAAGATCATGATCTCTCCGACGTTGTCTTCGGCGGAGCACTCGGCTTCGTGATCGGCAAAGCGGTCGCCGGCCGACATCGGTGCGGCAACTCGAAGATTCAGTTCACGCCGTACTTCCATCCGACCGACGGCTCGCCCGGCATCGGCGGCGAAATGAAGTTCTGAGGCGATCAGCCTTTCCAGGCTGCCCCGATGAACGATCGACGCTGATTTGCCAATTCGGGTCAGGCTGGAAAGCCTGACCTACGCTAGTCGCGTCGCAGATAGCCGGCGGAGGACTCGAAGTACTTGCGGCGTCGGCGTTGTTTCTCTGGGGCTGACGCGCTCGCTTGTTGCAGGTCGGCAAGGTTGGCGTTGCAGACTCGGCAGCCGATGGTTTGCAAGTGGAAGTCGATGTACTCGCGCGGGCCGTCGTCGAGGGCTTGCAGCAAGTACGCTCCGAGTTGTCCGCGAGTCGGACAGCTCAAGCGTCCGCGCCGCCAGACTTCGCCGACGGAGAAGCCCCCTTGATCGTTGTCTCGTGCGATCGTCGCCAACTGTCGGCGCAAGGACTCGGAATCACGCAGGGATTGCTCGATCGTCGCCATGCGTGCGGCGGGCAAGTGCTCAGCGAGGTACGCCCGCAGGTCTTCGTCGGTGATGATGGTTCGAGACATTTGGACGCTCACTTTTTCTGCCAGCGCTGCCACGCGAGGCCGGGACGATCCACTCGGAACTTCACCAGTCGTGTCTGTTCGACTTCGGTGACGTAGACCGTGCGGCCGTCAGGGCCGCCGAAGCAAAGGTTGCTGGGCATCTTGCCCAACACGTCGATCTCACGCAGCACTTCGCCCTTGGGAGACACGACCGCCACGGTCCCCTTGCCGTGCCGAGTGACGTACAAGTTGCCGTCCACATCGCAGCGCATGCCGTCGAAGCCGTGATCGGGGAATTGCTTCAGCAGGCGTTTGTCCTTCAAGCCATCCGCAGTGATCGTGAAGGCCCAGATGCCGCGCTGCACGCTTTCATTGACGTACAGCGTCTTACCATCCGGGCTGACTTCGATGCCGTTGGTCGTCCCCATGTCGCTGGCGACCTTTGTGACCTTGCCTTGCCGGTCGATTCGCCAAAGCTGGCCGGTGCTTTTGCCCCAGTTCGGATCGCTGGCCCACAGCACGTCGTCCGGGCCGATGGCCAGGTCGTTGGGCTGATTCATTTCGTCGTTGTGAGCGAAGACAGAAATCTTCTTTGTGGCCATGTCCACTTTGAGCACGTTGTGGTTGACGTAGTCGGCGATGAACATGGCTCCCGCGAGGTCAAAGACGATGCCGTTGCCGGTGCTCTTGTTTGGCAGTTCGACGAAGACCTCGCCCTTTCCCTGCGGAGTGACCTTGCCGATGGTCCCTTCGGCTTTGAAGTTCACGGCGTAGATGTTGCCGGCTCCGTCGCACTGCGGGCCTTCAATGCCGGGA
>CAZILR010000176.1:0-2591 GCA_964539995.1 uncultured Planctomyces sp. | reverse complement strand
AAGCAGCGTCCCGCGCTCGTCATTTCCTCGACGGCCTTCAATGCCGGGAGTGAATTCCTTCGGTTGAGTGAGTGGTTCGGCGACGAAGAGTTTTTCGTCGGCGAACGCAGATTCACCGAACTGCAATAGGACTGAGAGGACAGAGACGACCAATAAAGCTCTGCGCAGAAGTCGATGAAACTCCGAAATCAGCATGACAGTTCCTCGTTTGAAAACTCTCGACGGAACGCAATTGGGGGCGGCATTCTGCCAGTCCACAGACTGCGGAGCAATCAGGACGAGATTCGACCGCTTGACGTCTTGCAGGGCGACCTAGATGCTGTCCGTACGTCGCGCGGTTTGGACTGACGCGATACCTGCCGTCTCCCGCCCCTGATCGTGAGGATTTGCCGATGTCTTCCGAGCCTTCCGCCCCGCCTCCCGCCGAGTCGTTGTCTCCGTTTCGCCCATCGCCGCGTGCGACGATCGTTGGCTCGCTGGTATTGGCTGTCGCAACAGTCATTATGTTTTGGTCGATGAGCGGTTCGCGAGTTCCTTCGCTGCCTCTGACCTCGACCGCCTTTGCGGCCGATCCGCAGAACGATGAGCCGTCCGAGAAGCCCGCCAAGAAAGCGGCTGGCAAGACCACCAAGAAAGAGGCCGAGAAGAAGAATGACGACAAGCCGGAAGACGACGCACCGGGCGGAATCGAAAATCCGTTTCCGCGCCGTTTCAAGCTGGAGGGGACGGAACTCGACGGCGGTGCCGGATGGTTGAATACGTCGGGCGAGATCTCGCTGAAAGACTTGCGCGGCAAGGTGGTGCTCGTCGATTTTTGGACCTACTGCTGCATCAACTGCATGCACATCCTGCCGGACCTGAAATATCTGGAACACAAGTACCCGAAGGAGTTGGTTGTCATCGGCGTCCATTCGGCGAAGTTCGACAACGAAAAAGAAACCGAAAACATCCGACGGGCCGCGCTGCGGTACGAGATCGAACATCCGATCGTCAATGACGCCGAAATGAAAATCTGGCGCGGCTTCGGGGTGCGAGCTTGGCCGACGCTCGTGATGCTCGACCCGGAGGGCTACTACTGCGGCTTCATCTCTGGCGAGGGGAATCGCGAACCGCTCGACGCGATCATCGCCAAGGTCATCGCGTATCACAAAGCGAAGGGGACGCTCGACGAAACTCCCGTGAAGTTTGATCTGGAACGGCAGCGTGTGAAGCCGGGAGCGTTGCGATTCCCCGGCAAGGTCTTGGCGGACGAGGCGTCCAATCGGCTCTTCATCACCGACAGCAACCACAACCGACTGGTGATCACGTCGCTCGATGGTAAGTTGCAGGATGTGATCGGCAGCGGAGCGGCCGGCGCGGAGGACGGTGACTACAAGTCCGCGAGCTTTTTCCGTCCGCAAGGGACCGCACTCGTTGGCGACAAGTTGTATGTCTCCGACACGGAGAATCACCTGCTGCGCGTCGTCGATCTCAAATCGAAAAAGGTGACGACGCTGGCGGGGACCGGCGTGCAGGCTCAGTTCCGCGCGAATGGCGGAGCGTTACGGAAGACGGCGCTCAATAGTCCGTGGGCGATTTCACATCAGGACGGCACGTTGTACATCGCGATGGCGGGGCCGCATCAACTTTGGTCGCACGAAATCGGCTCCGATTCGATCGGCGTGTTTTCCGGCAGTGGCCGCGAAGACATTTTGAACGGACCTCACGCCGAAGCCGCATACGCGCAGCCATCCGGCATCAGCAGCGACGGCAAATTTTTGTACGTCGCCGACAGCGAAGGCTCGTCGATCCGCAAAGTGCCGATCGGCTCGAAAGGCGAAGTCACGACCGTAGCCGGCACGTCCGACCTACCGAGCGGGCAATCGCTGTTCGCGTTTGGTGACGTGGATGGCGTCGGCAAAGAAGCTCGGTTCCAGCATCCGCTAGATGTGCTCTATCACGACGGCAGCCTGTTCGTGGCCGATAGCTACAACCACAAGATCAAGCGGATCAATGCGGCGAAGCGCGAAGTGACCACGTTCGTCGGCACTGGCAAAGCGGGGACCGAACTGTCTCCCGCGCAGCTTTCCGAGCCGGCCGGGCTGTCGATCGCGAAGGGAAAGCTGTTCGTCGCCGATACGAACAATCACCGCATTTGCGTGGTCGATCTCAAATCGAAAGAGATGACCGAACTGAAGATCAGCGGCCTGCAACCGCCTCCTCCTCCGAAAGATGAAGAGTCCGCTGCCGATGCAAAGGGAGTGGTCGATCTCGCCGTGCAGAACATCGCGGCCGGCGAGGCGTTGAAGTTGGAGGTCCGCTTCAAACTGCCAGAGGACTACAAGCTCAACAAGCTGGCAAAGGTGACGTACAAGCTGGAGGCGACCGGCGATCAAAAATTGATCGCGGCCGAGCAACTCAAGGGTCGTCATCCGGCGGAAGTCAAGGACGAGGTCGCGACGGCCTCAATCCCGCTAGCTGCTCAAACAGGCGAGGCGAAATTGGCGTTATCGCTGTCGTTCTCGTACTGCCGCGACGGTGTCGGCGGGCTATGCAAGCTGAAGACGTCGAAGTGGAACATCCCGATCAAAGTCTCCGCCGACGGCAAATCG
>CAZILR010000175.1:0-8979 GCA_964539995.1 uncultured Planctomyces sp. | reverse complement strand
AGTGTCTTTCTTGTGCAGGAATTTCGCGGCGACTCGCTGGTTCTCCGGAGTCAGCGCACGAGCGAAATTGAGCGCCGCTCCCGCGACGTGCGTGTGAATATCCACGCCACCGGGAAACACGATCATCCCGTTCGCGTCGATTGTCCGGCCACCTTCCACATTGGCGACGATTTTGCCGTCGGCAATGCAGATGTCCCGCACTTCACCATTGATGCCGTTGGCCGGGTCATAGACCTTTCCGCCAGTGATCCGCAGCATGTCGTCTCCTGATGTGACTCGGCGGCCACTCGCCTGTTGTCGCTACATCACGCCGGATGCCATCGTCTCCGGCCGAGGCAGCCACGCAGTTTTCTTCTCAACGGCGGCGATGATCCGTCGCACGACTTCTTCATCGCTGGGGTACGGCGACTTGAGCACCGGTCGCAACGGCAACGGCACTTCGTCCATTCGGTAAGCCGTGCCCGGCGAGCTGATGCCGGTCACGGACGTCGTGATGTGAACGCGAGCCAGCTTGCTCGTGTGCGTGACTTTCGGATCGAGCACGATCGTCGGCACGCGAGCAAGCGTGTCGATACCCGGTTGAGGCATCGTCGCGCCGGGGTCGGCTCCCAGCACGAAGGCCGCGTCGATGTCGCCTCGCACCAGCAGGTCAACCGTCGAGAACTCTCCGGGATTGAATCGAGGATAACCTCTGCACAAGTTGACTCCGAAGGGGTAGCCCGTCGTCCAGCGTAGGACCATGTCTGCGCCGGCGACGTTACCGTGTCCGCGCATCGGCATCGCCACGAACTTCGTGAAGGCATTCATCTCGGCCGCCAGCGTCAGCACGGCAGCCGAATTCATGTGCTTGCCGCGAGTCATCGACAGGCCCATTCCAAAAAAGATCACGCCGAACTTGCAGCGCTTCATGCGGTCAACCAAGTCCTGCAACTGCTCCAACTTCAGCCCGGTCTCTTCCACAAGTGTGGTGTCCACGCGGTTGCCCTTCACGAGAGCACGCAACGCGGTGACGACTTCAAAATCCTTGCCGGGTCGCACCTGCAAGAAAATGTCGGCCGCCTTGACGCTCATCGTTTCGCGAATATCGACCAGCACCATCGTCCGGCCCTTGCGGCCTTCGGGGATGAACTTCCCCTTTTGCATGATGGTGTATTTCGTGAAGTGTCGCGGATGACACTCGGCCGGGTTGCCTCCCCAATACAGGATGAAGTCCGCTCGATTTTTAACCTCGCCGAGCGTACACGAGACCTTACCACCCAACTGGGCGGCGATTTCTGTTGGCCCGTGTCACAACGAGGTGTGACTGTCAATCACCGCTCCAATCTTTTCGGCGAGCGACACCGCCTCGCGCTGAGCCTCGCAGGTCACGTTGCTCAGGCCGTAGACGAGCGGCATGTTGGCTCGGTGAAGGTATTCGGCGGCGGCCTCAACCGCGTCATCAACCGACGCTTCTTTGCCGTCGATCAGCGCGTCGGGATACAGCCGCTCGGCCGTGTGGTTCACAAACCACGAAGCTCCCAGGCTGCACGCCGCCTTGGTTTTGACGATCTTCAGGCCGTCGTCGTGCAATTCGATGTCGTCACACACGCAACCGCAAAACGTGCAGGTCGCGTGATTCGTAATAGTCACAGTCATCGTTGCCTCGCATTGATGTTCGCGCCATGTAACCCGAAGCGTCAGCGAGGGCGAAGGCTCAAAACGCTTCAGATCAAAGTCTCTTGGAGCACCCGCCCTCGCTGACGCTTCGGGTTACATGGCAAACGATCTATTCAGGAGTTTGACCGCCCGGACCGGGCGGAACGAAAAACGTTCAACCCAGTTCCCGGCCAGGGAAGCTCCCGCAAATGCGGCGAGGCATGTACCGACCGTTCTCAATCATCTCCCAAGCGATCGGCTCCTCGACCGGCGTCTGTTGTAGTCGCTGACCGACGGGAGCAGAGGCTTGAGCTTCATCGTGATTCATGTCTGATTCCTTGGTGAGTTCATCCCGCGATCGGTTCGACTTCCACTTCCCAACCCTTGGACATCGGCATTCCCGTCCCGTCGGTCGTTTGCCCCATCAATCGGCAGGTCGGCGGCCCGTACGGAACGAAAATGATTCCTGGCGGGACTTTTCCTTCCTGGCAAAGAAACACGGCCTCGCCTTGATCCGAGATGACGCGGACGTTCGTGCCAGCCGTGATTCCCGCCTCTTTCATATCGTCCACATTCATGTGGATGGTGTTCACGATGGCCTGATAATCCGCCCCATCCTTGCCAACATTGATCTGCTGCCCCTGCTTGGTCGTGCGACCGGCATTCATGCTGTAACGCTTTCCTGGCATCAGACCCTCTTGGTTTGGCGATGAAAACGAACCGATGACCGGCACCGAGTCTATCTCCCCTGACGGAATCGTCACAAGCCGACCGGAATCCCCGCTGCGGATTCATTCTGCGAATCGTTGGATTGTGAGAAGTCTGCGTTTTGGGTCGCTTGGTGGAAGCCATCGGCTCTGTTTTGTAGAGTCCGTCCACTCAAACCGGCCTCGACGGCTTTGGCATCACGGTCATGAACCGAGTTCCTCCCACACTTGCTTCCTCTCGTGTCCCGGCTGCGTATGCACGACCGGGCTTCACCTGACTGCGCGCCTCTCTCTAGCTGCGTGCCAGTTACCTCTGAGCCGTCATCGGCTCCCCCCCGCATCATCATCATCATCGCCACGTTGGCGTGATGGTTCCCTCCGTCATCACCGACCCGCTGGACGTTTCTGGCGTGGTTTGGAATCTCGGTTCTGCGTCGTGTGTGCCGTGACCGGCGGACATCGCGGGCTGAGCGATTTTCACAGAAGGACAAATCATGAAATGTCTTCGCACTCGCAACCAATCCTGCGCGCGATCCGGATTCACTTTGATCGAGTTGCTGGTGGTGATTGCGATCATTGCCGTGCTGATCGCCTTGCTCCTGCCGGCAGTGCAACAGGCTCGTGAGACGGCCAGACGCGGTCAATGTAAGAACAATCTCAAGCAGATCGGCTTGGCAATTCAGAACTTCCATGAAGTGAAAGGGACTCTGCCATCCAGCCGCCTTGGACCGCAGCACGCGAGTTGGTTCGTCCAAA
Organism: uncultured Planctomyces sp.; assembly: GCA_964539995.1. GTDB lineage: Bacteria > Planctomycetota > Planctomycetia > Planctomycetales > Planctomycetaceae > SXKJ01. The sequence continues at coordinate 5,881 of CAZILR010000175.1, read as the reverse complement.
TCATGCCCTACCTTGACCAGACCCCGCTCTACAAGCAGTGGAATCTCAACGACACCTACTACATGCAAAAGCCCGCCGTGAGAACGACCTCGGTGCCGATGTTCTATTGTCCGAGCCGGCGAACCCACATGTTGAGCTCGCAGTTCGAGATCTCCACCACCAGTCTGCCGGACACACAGCTCTATCCGGGAGCGCTCGGGGACTTTGCCGCCAATGGCGGAGCGCACGTCGATGCGATTGTCGATAATCCGCTGTGCAACGGAGCCGTGTGCCAAGCCCAGTCGCAGCTTTCCGGCAGCACGATCACGAGCACGCAGTCACGGACGGCCCTGCGTGATCTGAAGGACGGGACGAGTTACGTCTTTTTGGCGGGCGAGAAGCATGTGCCCGAAAGTCGGTACGGACAAAGTGGCGGGCAAGGAGATGGCTCGATCTACAACGGCGACTTTCCCCGCAGCTACAACCGGCTCGCCGGACGTGACAACGTGGGGCAACCGCGCTTCAAGCTGGCGGCCAATGGCGAAGACCTAAGCGGCCCGTGGCATTGCCGCTTCGGCAGTCATCATGCCGGAATGGTTCAGTTCGTCTTTGGAGACGGCCATGTCGCGGCCGTGAATGTCGCCACCGACATCGACGTGCTCCACAAACTGGCCGTGCGAAACGACGGCAAACCCGTGGCCGATTTTTAGTCGATGAGTCTGCCGGTCACGTCGTCGCCACGCTCGCCAAGAGCGTGGGCAACGACGATGGAATCTCAATTCCCCACGCTCTTGTGATTTGTCGGTTTCGCTGTTTAACCCCTACGCCAACGGCGTGGGCGCGGCGAGGTCGCGACGTAAGCTCTCGCGCACGCCGACGGCGAGGCGGTTAAACAATTCAACCGACAGCCTCTTGGCGTTCAGAGAACCATTTTTCTGGAGCACCGCCGTGTCTCTTCGCGGGTTGTTCGTGTTGGTGGCCTTGTCGCTTGCTGGCTGCAAGCAGGAAGTCAAAGTCGCTGTCGATCTCACGCCACCTCCGCCGATCGAGACGAACTTCGATCGGCTGCCAACGGTTCTGGCGGGCATTCCGAAAACGGGAGCGGCGCTGCTCTACGAAGGTCTTCCGAGCGACTTCTGGGAGCCGCAGTTACTGGAACAGGAAATCGCGCGGACGAAAACGATCCGGCATCACGGCTATCCGTTCTACGAGGAACTGCTCGCATGGCAGGGGACCGACGGAGAGCAACTCACGGCGTTGCTCTCCGCTCGGACTTCGTTCGCGACGTACACCGAAGGAAAAAAAGGCGGCGGCTTTCATGCCAACTACTGTCTGGAGTGGAAGACCGGCGAAGGGACCACGCACGCCGTCATTGCTCTGGAATACGGCGAGGTCAAAATCTACGGCCCCAAGAGCAAGCTGCACTGCGACCTCAGCCCGGAAGCCGCACAGAAACTCCGCCAACTGCTCAAGCCCTATCGCAAGAATTGCCCGATCGAGACGCCAAGTTCGTGAGAACTACTCGACCCGATAGCGAGTTCGCAATTGCCGAGCGGCATTCGTCATCGCCGTCAGTTTCGCAATGGCCACTTGTGCGGAAGCGACCGGGTTATCGGCGAACGTGGCAAAGCCGCAGTCAGGATTCAACAGCACGCGATTCGGGCCGAAGACGCGGATGGCGGCCTCGGCCTTTGTGATGATTTCTTCGACGCTCTCGATCACGTCGAGCTTTTGATTGACGACCCCGACGCCGATGCGGCAGTCATCCGGCAGAGACGCCAACACGTCGATCTCACCGGCTCGCGGCGTACACAGTTCCAAAAAGAATGTCCCCACCTTGAGCGACCGCAGCAGCGGCACGAGCGGTTCGTAGCTTCCGGCCAGTGCCACGGACTCGTCGCGAGTCCAATTGCCTCGGCAGATGTGCAGCGCTGTCCGATCGCGTGGAAGTCCCTCGACGACGCGGTTGATCAGCTCGCCCGCGAACGCCAGTTCCTCCACCGTGCCGAGCTTCTCGCTGAGAGCGCCGCACATGAAGCTGCGGTTGCCGGCCGGTTTGCCGAAGACCACTTCAGTGAGCACTGGTTCGTCGAACTGCACGAGGGCCGCACCCGCTGCGAGCAACCCCTGCAACTCTTCACGCAGCACTCGCACCACGTCGTCAGCAAGCTTCTCACGAGTCTCGTAGGCGCGATCGGTGATGCAGTCCATCCACATCGTGCGAGTCAGCAGGTACGGTCCCGGCAGAGCAATTTTGATCGGCCGCTTCGTTAGCGTTTTGGCGAACTCGATTTCGTGAACGGCAAGCGGTTGGCTGCGACGAATCGGCCCGAACACCGCCGGATGCCGCACACTGCCGGCCGGAACGTCGAGTGCCCGCAGCTCCGCTTCAAACTTCACGGGATCATCGACGTACGGCAGCAGATCGGTGATCGGAATGAGCTGGCAGCCGTCGAGCAGTCCGCCGACGAAACTGGCGTAGCTGTCGCGGCGTTGCTCACCATCGGTCACGACATCGACGCCACTCTTGAGCTGCGAATCAATCGCGAGCCGTACCGCGTCGTCACCGATCTCGTGGAACTCTTGATCCGACAGCCGCCCTTCCATGTGCTCGTGAATCGCCTGCAACATCCAGCGAGGCCGCGGCCAACTTCCGATGCCCATCACTGAAAGCGGCGCGATTGCCGGGGCGGGAGCGGGCGGCAACGCGACTGTCGCCGAAGTCGTGAGACTTCGATCCGAACTCTCACGAGTCCGGCTACCTAAATAATCCGCCGCCGACCGTTCGGTCAGCAGCCCCTTGCACACCAGAAAACGCCATTCCGCATCTGCTCGGACACACGAGACCAATTCATTCTTAGTCATCCGGCACCAAGCCGGCAGATCCTCCTCGACACTCGATTCGGTCGATCGAATTTCGAGCAACCCACCAGCTCGCAACGGGTCCATGTGCCGACGAATGAGCAACAGCAGTCCGCTGCCGCAGTCCATGTCACCGCCGTCAAAGCTGACGTCGGGGTCCAAGGCGTGTCGATCGACGTACTGCATGTCGTTTCCCTTGGCGTGAACTCCAGGTATCAGACGATCTTCAGATCGTGGGGCAGGTTTTCAACCTGCCCGTGAACTGGGATCGTTGGCTTTGAGTGAACACCATGTTCCTCGAAATTGCGGAGCATCCGCAGGCAGGTTGAAAACCTGCCCCACGGCGTCGTTCGCTCAAGGGCTAATACGACACGCACGGCGAACCATCCGAAAGAAACTCAACGAGCTTCGCTCCGCCAACAATGACCGCTCCGGCGACCAGTTTCTGGTCATCGAGTTTGCGGCGTTTGAAGCAAGGGGAGCAGACATAAATTTTCCCACCACTCGCCGCGAAGTTCGCCATCAGATCCTTGAGTGGAGCGAAGCCCTCCTCATGAATGTCGTCCGCGTAGCCCTGTTGAGCGAGGCGAACTCCTTCGACGCTCAAGAAAACAAGCGTGTCCTTCTCGCTGCCGAGTGCGGCGTTGGCGATGACAAACCCGACCGTCGCTTTGTCGGCGTTGTCTTTGGCGTGTGTGATGCTGACACAAAATTGACCGGCCATGACTCAGTTCTCTTTTCGTTGGATGAAGAACACCGGCGGCGACATCGCCACCAGAGGATTTTTCGTGACTCGGCACCAAGCCCCGATGTCAATTCGAGCCGCCGGATCGGTGGCAATCAACTTCAGTACGGCTCCGGGGGGCATCGCTCGCATTTTCTTGAGCAACTCCAGCACCAAGTCGCCGCAGGCCAGGTCACCAGCATCCCACTCGGCGTCAGCCGCGGTGGAACCGCTCGTGAGGTTGTTGGCGTTCGCCGAACTCATCAGAACTCTCCGACAGTTTCACGGCCGTTGCGGCTACCGAGTGCTTGCCATGTCGGAAGGTTAATGTTGTTGCTGACGAATTGGACGTGACCATCGACAAACAGCGCGTGAACTCCGCCGTTGTGGAGACTGCGAGCGGCGGTGTTGTGGGACATGGCATCCCACAGAGCGTTGGTGCGGGAACCGTGCGGTACACCGCCTCGGCAATCGACATCCTTGTCGTTGGGAGCACGAATGTGGTTGTACATGGAATGCCCCGGAGCACCGTACAACCACTTGCTCCCGCGAGTTTGCTGAAGCTGCAATCCCGCCACATGGCACTGCGTCGCGTAGTTGGTCAGCTCCGGCCCCATCGTCGAGTTGTTGTTGCCTTGCGTCAGCACGAAGCCGGTAATCGGACTGACGCCGTCCCAAGTCGTCGGCCCGGAGGGATCGGACTTCCACGTTTCGCTGACACAGACAGTCGAGCTGGTGCCGTCACGCACGTCCGACATGCGTGTGCTGGAGTTCTCGTAGAAGATGCCCGTGATTGGTACGCCTCCAGAATTGCCTCGCGAAAGGGGAAACGTCGTACCGGTGTTGAGCGGATAATTGTGAACGGCGCTGTTGATGCCGACGCCGTTGACGATGTTTGTTTGCAGGATGGCATACGAGTCCGTCGGGCACAGGAAGAATTTGAGGGTCTTCTCCAAGGCGGCACCATTTTGAGCAGGGTCGTCCGCGTTTCCGTTCCAATTGATGAGGCGATACAGCGGCGACGCATCAAGGTGCGGCAGCAACTGGGCATAACCAGAAAAGACACGCCCCTGTCCGTTCGTCATGCTCCGCGTGCGGCCGATCGGCAGCGTGTTGCAGGTCTCGTGATAGTTGTTGAGCGCCAGTCCAATCTGCTTGAGATTGTTGCGGCACTCACTGCGCCGGGCCGCCTCGCGAGCCGCCTGCACGGCCGGCAGCAGCAGGGCGATCAAAATGGCGATGATCGCGATGACGACCAGCAACTCGATCAAGGTGAAGCCACGACGTAATTTGTTCCGGCACATTTTCTCACACGACCCCTCATTCAAAGCGGAAGTCTCTACGGACGCTTCCTTACGCACAAAGACACGATACAGTCATTTTTTGGCATTATCATGACTATTTCGCGGCGACCGTTCAAGTGAGCCGGCCATCCTCTCCGTGCGGCTGAAGCCGTGCTGAGTGCCCCGGATTTCAGTAACGACACACACAAGCCATCGAGTTGGCCGTTGGCTGACGACTTCGTTGCAGGACTCGCGAGCGGCGTTACAACTGGCCTCGCAAATGGCCCGTTTCCGCCTTTTTGAGGATTCAAACCATGCGTTGTTTGTTGCGAGTGTGTGTCACGCTATGCGCGTTGGGGCAATCGCTTTTGGCAGGCGAGTTCAACGAAGTCTTGAGCGTCGGAGACAAGGCTCCGGCTTGGGTCGATCTCCCAGGCACAGATGGGAAAAAGCATTCGCTGGTTGAACTGAAGGAGAAGGACGTCGTCGTTCTCGTCTTTACCTGTCTGAGTTGTCCGACGGCGGTGGACTACGAAGACCGCATCAATGCTCTGGCGAAGCAACACGCCGGGCCGGACGGTAAAGTGGCGGTCGTCGCCGTCTGCGTGAACTTGGTCGAGGCGGATCGTTTGCCGAAGCTGCAAGCGCGAGCCAAAGAGAAGGACTTCGCGTTTCAATATCTCTCGGACGAATCGCAGAAGATCGCCAAGAGCTACGGAGCGATCTTCACTCCGGAGTTTTATGTGCTCAACAAGGATCGTCACGTCGTCTACATGGGGTCGATGGACGACAGCACTGACACCGCCAAGGTTCAGCACAAGTACGTCGAGGCCGCCATCACCGCGTCCTTGAAAGGCGAAAAGCCCGTCGTCACCGAAACCCTCGCGCGCGGTTGCCGAGTCCGTTACGCGCGAGAGCGGAGGTAGTTTTCGGTCGAGTTTCGAGTGATGCGGCGAGAGCCCCTCCACGCTGGCTGTAGCGGAACTCGTGAGAGTTCCGGCCTGAAGCCTCACGACTTCAGCGGCCTTTTGCC
>CAZILR010000174.1:0-9006 GCA_964539995.1 uncultured Planctomyces sp. | reverse complement strand
GGTTTTTCAGAAGCTAAATAATGTGAAAGCGTTGCAGGCAAAACGAAATATCCACTCTAATCCGCTTCGCTGCATCCAGTGCGGGGCTTGGGGTTTTGTCCCTGCTAAGAAATCAAACGCTGCCCCCACCCCGACCAAAACCGGAACGTTTAGTTTAGCACGATTTTTCGCCATCCAAAAGTCTTGTTTTGGCGATCCTAAGCCGACCCATAAAATGTCGGCCCCGGACCGGTTCATCCGCTCAATCTCCTGAGCCTCTTCGGCTTCCTCTTCTTTCTTGCGAGCATCTTCCTCGGCCTGCATCAACTCCGGGTCGTCGTCTTCCGGCTTCTCATCCGATGCCGATTTGTCGTTTGATTCGTCGTCCTTTTTATCTTTGTCCTCTTTCTTCTCGGCTTCCGCTTCCGAATCTTTCGACTCCGCAGACTTCTTGTCACTGCCATTCTTCTTCTCGGAGGGGTTCGTCTCCTCGTCCTGCTTCGGCTTCGCGCCGGTCAATTCGTCCAAAGCTTCTTGATCGAGTTGCGTCTTGCGTTTCAGCGTGGCGATTTCTTCTCGAAGCGTCTTGCGTTCCTCCAACGCCAACTCGAACCGCTCTTTCGCACGCTGGCGTTGCTTCTCGACGGATGTGATTTCCTTTTCCAATGCCTCCGCGTCTGCCGCGTTCTTGTCCGCCTTGAGCTTGGCGAGCGACTCACGCTTCTGTTCCAACTCGCGATCGAGTTCCTGGAATTCCTTTTCGGCCTTCGCGTACTCGCTCGCGGGGTCGATGAGTTCCGCCTCCAACTCTTTCAGCCGTGCGTGTTCGGCTTCGAGCGTCTGACGCAGATCGGCCACACGTTCGGCGTCAGACGTCTCCGCTTTCGGAGCTGCGGCGTTCGGTTTGTCGGCAGCGGAACTTTTCGCGGCCGCTGGAGCGGGCGTATCGGTCGCGGAGTTTTTCTCTTCCTCCGCGCGAGCGACGGTGATCGTGAGAACGAGAAAACAGAAACACGAAAAACGCGACAGGCTCATAAAGTCGTCCTTCCTTGGATGACCGGCGACCGTGAATTCGCCGAGGGGCGGGACTATGCCAAACTCCCCGGAACGCGGCAATCGCAGCCACCGTAGGATGGCCGCCCTCGACCGTCCGTGCTTGAGATCGACGCGACGCAGGACGGCCGAGGGCGGCCATCCTACAATCCGCGCAAGAGTCCCCCGAGTCCTGGTCATTCAGGAGATTGCCATGCAGCCGACTCGTTCGCTGGGTGTCTGTCTGATTCTCGCATTGTTGTTCTCATCGGCCGTGCCAGCGGACGAATTGCCCAAGCTGACGACTCTGAGCGATCCTGCGATCCGCTACCTCGTACTCGATAAGCCGTATCAAATCCTCAAACGAGCCGGCATCACGGCCGTGATCGTCGATAACCGCGAGGTCAACGACGACGTTCTGCCCGGCCATCGCGCGGGCTACAGCGGGGTCGCATCGCTGACCTCTGAAAAACGTCGTGAGAATCTCTTCGTCCCCGCCGTCTCTGGCCTGAACTTTGAGCACATTCACGACGGCACAAAACAAGACCGCAACCTGCTGTTCGAGCCGCGCAACGTCCCGATGGAACTGCGAATCATCGACGAGTTCACCGTCGAACTGTATCAAGCAGCGACGCCGTTCTGGGGACTCGAAAGCTGTCACCGCTACCGACTGCTCCCCGACGGCGCGATCGAGATGACGTTCGAGTGCATCCCGCGTCGAGCCACCTACAAGAACGGCTACATCGGCCTGTTCTGGGCCAGCTACATCCATCAGCCGGAATCGTTGGACATCCACTTTCGAGGCTCCGACGACGGCCAGCCAGCAGCCGCTCGTTGGATTCGTGGCGTCACACCGGCTCACGGGACGCTGCCGACGCATCTCGCACCCGATGACCATCGAGATTTCAAACACGATCCCGACTTTCCGCTGACGCTCGTCTTCAATCGTTCCAAGCATCGCTTCACCGAGCCGTGGTACTTCGGCGTCAGCCACGGCCAAGCCTACGCTCAGATGTTTCGCCCACAAGATCGAGTGCGGCTCACACAATCCCCCAGCGGTGGCGGACAAGGTAATCCCGCTTGGGATTTTCAGTTCTTCATCGACAAGCACGAGTTGAATCGCCGCTATCAATTCGTCATGCGAGCGATGCTGCTGCCGTTTGAATCCGCCGAACAAGTCGAGCAAGCCACACGCCCGCATCGCGAGTCACTTTCATCCGGCCGAAAGCCGTGAGCCCAATCTTTTGCCACGCATCAGCCACCCAAGGAACCACAAAATGTCTGATGACCTGACACGTCGCGAGTGCCTGCAAGCCATCGGTCTCGGAGCTTGGACCGCCGGAGCGATGTCGTTCGTTTGGCCGACGCTCGGTCTTGCTCAGGAGTCGAAGCCAACGAACGCGCCACCGCTGAACCGCTTCTCGCGAGTCGTCCAGGACTGGTTCGTCGATCAAGTGCGCAGCATCGAGTCGCGTATTCTTGCCGAGCAAGCCGCGCTCAAAACGAAAAGCGATGCGGAAGCCTTCGTCCGCAAGGTGCAGGACAAGATTCGTCGTTGCTTCGGACCAGAGCCGGAACGCACGCCGCTCAATCCGCGCGTCACGAAGGTCGTCGAACGGGAGCAGTACCGCATCGAGAACGTGATCTTTGAGAGCCGGCCCGGATTCCTCGTCACTGCGAATCTGTACGTCCCGAAAAGCCGCAAAGGCCCGTTTCCCGGAGTTGTCGGTTCGTGCGGTCATTCGGCGAACGGCAAGGCGGGCGATGCGTATCAACCATTCGCGCAGACACTCGCGAAGCTGGGCTACGTCTGCTTGATCTTCGATCCGATCGGCCAAGGCGAACGGTTGCAGTACGTCGATGAGCAATGGAAGCCAAAACGCGGGATCGGCGTGGCCGAACATCTGCACGCGGGCAATCAACAGTTCCTCATCGGCGAATTTTTTGGCGCGTGGCGAGCGTGGGACGGCATTCGGGCGCTCGACTATTTGCTGTCGCGCGAAGAGGTCGATCCGAAGCACGTCGGCATCACCGGCAACTCTGGCGGCGGCACGATGACGACGTGGCTGTGCGGACTCGATCACCGCTGGACGATGGCCGCTCCCGGCTGCTTCGTCACGACGTTCCGTCGCAATCTCGAAAATGAACTGCCGGCCGACACGGAACAATGCCCGCCGCGAGTCCTCGCCGAGGGACTCGATCACAGCGATTTCTTGGCCGCGATGGCTCCCAAGCCGGTCATCATCTTGGCCAAGGAACGCGATTTCTTCGACGTGCGCGGCGCGACGGAAGCATACTTGCGGCTGAAGCGGATTTACTCACTGCTCGGTCAACCGGACAACGTGCAGTTGCAGGTCGGCCCAACCGAACATGGCTACTCGGTCGAAAACCGCGAAGCGATGTACCGCTTCTTCAACCGAGCCGTCGGCTTGCCGCCGATTGAATCGGAGCCGGAACCGGTCGTCGAAAAAGACGAAACGCTTTGGTGTACCCCGCACGGTCAAGTCGCCGAATTGAAATCTCGCACCGTGTTCTCCTTCACCAGTGAGCAGTCGCGCGAGCTGGCGGCGAAACGAAAACCCCTCAGCGGCGACGAGTTGAAGGCCGCGGTTCAAGAGACGCTCAAGCTCCCCGTAGGGTGGGTCGAGTCATCGAGACCCACCAGCAATCAATCCACGACCAACGCGAACGATGGTGGGTCTCGTGCCTCGACCCACCCTACGGAACAACCACCCGAATACCGCATCCTGCGAGCGATCAAGCGGAACTATCCGAAGCCAAACGCCACGCACTACGCGATCGAGACCGAGCCGAACATGCTGGCCGTAGTCACGATGCTCGGCGATAAGCCGCATTACTCGCGGCCCCCAAGCAACGTCGGTCGAGCGGTGTTGTACGTCGCGCATCATTCGGCCGACGAGGATTTGACGAATGAACCGCTGATTCGCGAACTGCTCGCTGCCGAACCGGGAGCCGTATTCTACGCGCTCGACGTGCGCGGCATCGGCGAGTCGCGTCCCGACACCTGTGGAGCCGACCAATTCGCTCGGCCGTATGGGAGCGACTTTTTCTACGCCGCCCATTCGATCATGCTCGACCGCCCGTATGTTGGTCAGAAAACATTCGACGTGCTGCGAGTCCTCGACTGGCTCGCCTCGTTCGGCCAACGCGAAGTCCACCTCGCCGCCAAAGGCTGGGGCACTCTGCCGGCTCTCTTCGCCGCAGTCCTCACGAAGACGGTCACACAAGTCACGCTCAAGGAGTCGCTCGACAGTTACGCGAGCCTCGCCGAAGACGAAAACTACAAGTGGCCGCTGTCGTCGTTCATCCCCGGCGTGCTGTCGCGATTTGATCTGCCAGATTGCTACCGAGCACTGAGCGAGGCGAAGCGGCTGCGACGACTGTAGCTGGATTGGTCGCCGGCACGTTCTGCTTCAAACTAAACCCGCGATCGGCTGGCCGTGGTAAATGTGATGGGGACGATTGAGTTCGTCATGCCACGCGGCCGTGTCTGGGATTCCGAGCGCGTGATAAATCGTGGCGGCCATGTTTTCTGGCTTTTGTGGATTGCTCGCGGGATACGCCGCGATCTTGTCGGATGAGCCGATGACCGTGCCGCCACGCACTCCGCCGCCGGCGAAGAAGACGCTTTGGACCGCGCCCCAGTGATCGCGACCGGCCGCCGGGTACGAATCATTGAGCAGCGAAAGCTTCGGCGTGCGGCCGAACTCGCCGGCCATCACGATCAGCGTGCTGTCGAGCAGTCCGCTGGATTGCAGGTCGTCGAACAACGCGCAGAGCGCGCGATCGGTGGGCGGGAACAAGCGGTCGCGCAGCCGATGGAAGAGGTCGCCGTGCAAGTCCCACGTCTCGTTGTTGCCGAGGTTCACTTGCACGAGATTCACACCGGACTCGACCAGCCGATACGCCATCAGCAACGACCAGCCAAAGCTGTTGCGGCCGTATCGAATCTGAGTGGCCTCGTCCGCGTTCGTCACGTCGAACGCGCGCCGCACGTCGCGTGACGACAGCAGCGAGATCGCCGACTGCCGATGATCGTCGTAGCTCTGCCCGGCCGCCGATCGTTCGAGTTCGCTGCGTTGCCGATCCAACTCGCTGAGCAACGCGACACGGCCGTTGACGCGGCCAAGATTCAGATCGGGCGAGAGCGCGATGTTCGGAGCTTGATAAACCCGTGCGTCGGGCGATGTCGGCGGCTTCCTGGATTGATTCGGGAACGTGAACTCTGGATACGCTCCGCGCCACATCGGGTCTCCGTAGGGTGACGCCTCAATGAAAAACGGATCGCGGTGCCGACCCATCAGTCCGCCGTAGGCTCCGGGGATCACGCCGCCCGACCAATGCACGAGTCGCTCAGGAAGCACAATCGCGGGCGGCAGATTGTTGCTCCGACTTGGCACTCGATCACCGACGATTGACGCGATGCTCGGCCAATCGCTTGGCCTCGGCTTGCGGTCGCCAACGAATCCCGGCGACGTAACGCTGCGTCCGGTCAGCATGAAATAATGTCCGAGCGTGTGCTCGTTGGACGGATGCGTCAGCGAGCGAACGACCGCCCAACGATCACTCTGTTTCGCCAAGCCGGGCAAGTGTTCGCAGATGTCGAGGCCGGGAGTCTTCGTCGCGATCGGATTGAACTCGCCCCGCACTTCAGCCGGAGCTTCCGGCTTCAAATCAAAACTGTCCTGCTGCGACAACCCGCCGGAGAGAAAAATGTAGATGCAGGACTTGGCCTTGCCACTCGGCGTCACGTTGCCGGCTCTCGCGGCCTTCAGCCCGGCCAGATGATTCATTCCCAAGCCGAGCAGCCCGACAGCCCCCGCTTGCACGGCGGTGCGTCGCGAAACAATCGGATGTCGCAGGTTCATCGCAACGGCCTCCACGGGGAACACCGGGTGACGGGGGCTTCTTCGAGCATCGGCTGCTTGCTCAGTGGGGCATCAGTTTCATCAGCGGATGATGATTCGACAAGCCGGAATCCTTGATTGGCCTTCAACGTAGCCGTCATCGCTCCGCGTGACGAGCCTCTCAAAGTGGGTTGGCGAAGATGCTCAGAACGCCGACTCCATTGGAGGCTATCTGCGTAAGGCTCGTCACGCGGAGCGATGACGGCTACGTTGGCAAGCATGACTTACTTGGCCGGCACAGCAATCATGTCGAGTGTCAGCGACCTGCCGGCGAGACCGACGCCGAAGACCTGAGCCTTCGACGCAGCCGGTGGACGTTGCGGGTCGTAGAACTTCGGTCGCAGTTCGTTCAGCTTAGCGCTCGTGTCGTTGTCGCTGACGTAGTACGTCGCCTTGGCCAGATGCCGCAGGTCGCTGCCGCTCGCCTTAAGAATGTCTTGAAGCTGCTCAAAGACCTGCGTGACTTGGCCCGCTCCGTCGGTCGCCTCCTTCGCGAACAAACCGGAGACAAAAATCGTGCGCGGATCGTTGACTCGCACCACTCGACAGAAGACCGGCGAGGCGGTCATCCCCGGCGGCGTGATAAATTCGAGCGGCTCGCGCGGCGAAGTGGAGTCGTTTGGCGCTGTTGCATGCGGCAAGACGCCGACGATGAACTCGATCTCAATCGGCAGTGAAGATTCCCACTCCACAAAGACACACGGCGGAGCAACCTGAACGGCGTCTCGAGGAGTCGCCGGCCCAAAGAAGTCCGCGATTGCCGTTTCAGCGGATCGGACATCCGACATCGGAGTCAGAAAACATTTCACTTGCACGACGTGATCTTTCGAGAGCCCCAGGTGATCGAGCGTCGTCTTCAAACTGGCGAGTGTCTTCGCGGTTGCGGCAGCGAGGCTCAGCCCCTTCTCCGCTTGTCCGGAGATGTAAACTCGCGGTGCATTCTCCAACGCAGCGGCCTGCGCGAATGGAGCGCGGATGGGCAATTGACTGCCACGAGTTCGGCTGAAGGCGGAGCGTTTACTTTCGAAGGCACCAACGGCGTCCATCGCCACGAGTGCATCTGGATGCGGCAGTCGTGTTTGCACGAAGCTCACCGCGGGTTTCAGCCCGCTCGCGAAACGTCGCGCGATGACCGATCGAACAACGGGCGTGATGTCCGCGTTGGTGACGTAGACATTCAGCTTGACGACCTGGCTCAGGTCCGACTGAAACGACTTCAGCACAGACGAAAGGTGATCGAGCACCGTCGATGCCTGCCTGTCAACGTCCACACCGGCAATCTCGCCAGTCGGCGTGACGGGCAGAAACTGAGCCGTGTAGGCCAGCGCTGCGTTCTCAACAATGACCGCTTGGGAGATCCCTGTTTGGGGGTCGCTTCCGATGCGCTTCACCGAGTGGACCGGTGCATCCTCGGCGCTCAGCGGCAGACACGAACTGGCCAGCCAACTCCAGACAAAAATTCGCAAGGCCGATGAAGAACGCCGCCACGCTGTTGTCATCATGAGTCGCCTCGTGGAGTTACGAATTGTTGTTCGATGAGTTGCCGCAGTGCCGTCGCATCCGCTTCCAACGCTTGGATCCGCCGCAAGATGTCGCGCTGGAGCGTGGCGTCGCTGACAGCGGCGGCCACGTTCGAAGGCGTTGGCACCACTGGCTCGATGACTGGCGGACCCGGTGTCACAAAATCACCGCGCGGGCAGACTCGGCAATTCGAGAGCAGCAGCCGCAGTTGCTGTCGGCGTTGTTCCGAGACCTCGGTGCCGTGCAGGCTGATGTATTCCAAGTCTTTCAGTCCTACGAGGTGCCTCATGCCCGCATCCGTCACGCGCGTCGCGCCCAGCAGCAGTCGTTGCAATCGCGAGAACAACGCGACCGTGACGAGGTCGTCGTCCTCAACCTCCGTGCCGACAAAATTCAATTGCCGCACGTCGCCGTCGGCGAACAATTCGATGTCGGCTTGCAACGCTCGCATTTTTTCGATGGCGTCTCGAAAGACTTCATTGCTGATCGGACTCATGTGGACTTTCAAAATTTGTGTGGACCGTAGGATGGCCGCCCTCGGCCATCCGTCGCTGAGAAAATCTCTACGGACGGCCGAGGGCGGCCATCCTACACCGGCATCTACTCCTTCTTCGCCTTCTTCCCGCGCGGTTCGGCGAGCGGCCCTGCCATCGGCGGCTTCTCGAAGAACTGCTTGTCGCCAGTGACACGCGGGTCTTCGGTGCGGACCAACTCGGACATGAGTTTTTGATTCAACTCCGCTCGCACCGATTCATACTTCGGATCGGCCGCGACGTTGCGGATTTGATGCGGGTCGTCGGCGATCACGAACAGTTGCTCGCGCGGACGCTTGGCGAAGGCGAGGTCGTAGAACGGTTTTCCGAACGGGTCATTGCGGAGCTTGATGAGCCACGCTTTCGTCGGGCTGGAGTCCATGTCCGAGAGCGTGACACGCGTGTTGGCCGCGAGCGTGGCCGCGTCCGGTTCGTCGTTGCCGTCAAGTTTGTACGGGTTGCCCATCGGCCAACGATCCGGCTCGAAGTTGATGATGTAGAGATAATCCTTCGTGCGGATCGCTCGTTGCGGGTACGGCAGGAAACCGTCACGAGCGTCCTCAACATGCCGCTCGCGGCCGGTCAGCACAAAGCTGCGCTGTGGATCGACTTGGCCGGACTTTTCTGATCGCAACACCGGCACGAGGCTGCGAGCTGTCATGACGTCGGGTGGTTTGACTCCCGCGATTTCGAGAAACGTCGGCGCGAGGTCAGGAATGCCGACGAAATCATCGAGCACTCGGCCGCCGCGCGTGCCGGCCCCGCGAATCGCCAGTGTCACGTTCGTGCCGAAGTCGTACAGGTTGCACTTACCGTGTGTGAATCCCGGTGGGCCGTGATCGCCGCTGACCGCGACCAGCGTGTTGTCGAGTTCGCCGATCTCTTCCAGCTTCTTCAGCAGCAAGCCGACCGCGTGATCAAAGGCTTGAATCTCGCCGAAGTAGTCGGCGATGTCCTCGCGCACTTCCGCCACATCGGGCAAAAACTCAGGCAACTTGCCTTTCAGCGAATCC
>CAZILR010000173.1:0-9006 GCA_964539995.1 uncultured Planctomyces sp. | reverse complement strand
TTCAGCAGGCCTCGCTGTTTCAGATCCAGAATCAAGCTCGACAAAGCCATGTCGAGATGCGGACCTTTGGTTTTCGTCCCCTCAATGCCGGGTCCGCCAACGGTTCCGTGCAGATCCCATTCAAAAAACTCGTAGTCTTTCACATTGATGAAAGTGACTCCCGCTTCCACCAGCCGCCGGGCGAGCAGACAGCCCTGCCCGAGTCGCGTTCGTCCGTAGCGATCGCGCAGCCGCGGATCTTCGCCCGAGATATCGAAAGCGCGCCGCACGACCGGGCCGGAAATCATGTCCTGCGCCGCAGCCTGAAAGGCATCCATCGCGGCGAACTGGCCGTGCGTATCGACATCGCGACGGTAGCGATCCAAGCCCTGAAGAATCCGCAGCCGATCGTCCAGCCGGTTGGTCGTGATGCCCTCAATCGGCTTCAGATTCGGCACCTGGAAATCAGGTTTGTTCGGATCGGGGATTTCCAGCGGATCGTAGCGCGATCCCAAGTAGGCAGCCGTGCTGTAGTAGAAGCCATCGGGAATCGCGACGTTCGGCGGCAGGCCACGAGCGTTGGCTCCCCGATATTTGGAGATGACTGTGCCGCTGGCGGGAAACTGATTTTGGCCAAAGACCAGCTTGTCGGGATAACGTCCGGATTGCATCCAGTGGACGCTGTGATTGTGACTGCCATCGCCATGATGAACGGACCGAACCACCGAAAACTC
The DNA here is from genome assembly GCA_964539995.1 of uncultured Planctomyces sp. Taxonomy (GTDB): domain Bacteria; phylum Planctomycetota; class Planctomycetia; order Planctomycetales; family Planctomycetaceae; genus SXKJ01. The sequence goes on along the minus strand of CAZILR010000173.1, from coordinate 8,293 downwards.
ATCGAAGATCGCCGCCAGTCGTGGGAAGAAGTCCGTGACGCGCACGCCTGGCATCGCCGTTTCCATGGAATCAAACGGCCGGCACTCCATCGGAGCCAGCGGCTTGGGATCAAACGTATCATGCTGACTCGGCCCGCCACACAGGAAGACCTGGATCACCGCGGAATCCCGTGGCACGTTGTCGGCCATCGCGCGACGCCGACAAAGATCGGCCAGAGTCACTCCACCAGCCGCCAGAGACCCAATCCGCAGAAACTCACGGCGACCGATTCCCTTGCCGTCAGTCGAGAGGAGATTCAGCATTTTGAAGAACCTACGTCTACTCGGATCCCAGAGCCAAATCGCTTGGTTGCGAGGATACTTTGCTCAGACGCACGCAACAAGAATAGATGCGACCCTCTCCTGCAACGGACTCTGGTCTCGGTGGCAGCGACAGCAGTCGGCGCGGGGAAGACTCGCCTCTTGGCGAAGTGTGGTCAGACGGCAGTTCTCTTGATCGGTCGATGACGCATGCCAACTTGCCGCAGACCACGGACGGGCTTACCCGATCTTTCTCTCGAACGACTGCACCAGTCCTCCCACATACGACCAGTTTGTCCCGCGACAATTTGCGAACCGATTTCGGAGCCCTCTTGCGGATCGGTGGCAAGCCCCAAAGCTCAAAAAGAGACTGGCCGCCATTGATCTCTACGAACCGAAGTGAATCGCCAGATCATCCGCTGAATACCGTCGTCCAGAATCGACAAAGGTTGCAATATCGGCGGATAGTGACACATGTCGCCTCAACGAGAATCGTTCGGAATGGCTCACCATTCCGCCGCCGTGTATTGTGATCTCGAAAAATCCCGCCAACTTCAGCCCACATTCATTGCCCACCTTTTGCAGGATGCAGTAGGCACGACGTACCAAGGTGCTTGACTGATGATTTCCAAACCGATGCTCTCTACCTCGGACGTCGCATCCGACGTCGTCAAAGACAGTGCCGCTTCGCCGCTCAAATTGGTGGAGGGGCATGTGCCGCGCACGCTCGACCGTGGATCGGAGACGGAGGCTCCCACGACGAAGACGAACTGGTGGCTACGGTTGCTGGTCCTCTCCGTGATCGTGGCGGCTTGGTACTACCGATTCAGTTGGTTGCCGTGGATCACGCCGATGTTCAGCGGAAGTGCCCCTCCTCCAAAGCCTGCGGCGCGAGCCGTACCGATCGTGACCGCGATCGCACATCAACGAGACATGAATCTGTTTCTCAATGGTCTGGGAACGGTGACCGCTTTCAAGACGGTCACGATCCGCAGTCGTGTCGATGGAGAGTTGATGAAGGTCGCCTTCGACGAAGGCCAGATGGTTCGCGAAGGTGAGTTGCTCGCCGAGATTGACCCGCGTTCGTTCGAGGTGCAGCGCGAACAGGCGGAAGGCCAACTGGCTAGGAATGAAGCAACTCTCAAGGCGGCCAAGCTGACGTTGGCTCGACTGAAGGATTTGTTGACGACCAAGTCGGCGACCGCGCAAGAAGTGGATGAGCAATCCGCGATTGTGCAGCAAGTCGAAGGAACTCTGAGAGCCGATCAAGCGACGGTCGAGAATGCGAAACTGCAACTCACTTATTGCAAGATCGTGGCTCCGATCAGCGGTCGCATCGGGCTGCGCTTGGTCGATCAAGGAAACATCGTCCGAGCCAACGATCCGAACGGCATGGCGGTCATCACTCAACTCCAGCCGATCGCTCTCGTGTTCACGATCCCGCAGGACGACATCGCGCGCGTGCTCAAACGAATGCGAGAGGGAGAGTCGTTGACGGTCGATGCGTTTGACCGCGACTTCAAGATGAAACTCGCGAGCGGCAAGCTGGTGGCCGTCGACAATCAAGTCGATTCGACGACCGGCACCGTGCGGCTGAAAGCCATGTTCGAGAACGAAGATGGCCTGCTGTTTCCCAACCAGTTCGTCAACGCACGATTGCATCTCGACACGAAGCGTGATGCGATCGTGGTCCCCTCGGCGGCGGTGCAGCGAGGTCCGACTTCGATGTTCGTCTATGTGGTCCAACCGGACGAGACTGTGGAGTTGCGGAACGTCGTGATCGGGCCGATGGAAGGTGCCGAGACGTCGATTGAATCGGGGCTGACTGTCGGCGAAATCGTCGTGACGGAGGGCCTCGACAAGCTGCAACCCGGCTCGAAGATCACGACGCGCGAGAAGGAGAAGAAGTCCGAGAGTGCCGACTCGAAGAAGGAGCCGGCGAAGGAACGCGAAGAGGCTGGCAAGAAGGACTCGCGATGAATCCGTCCCGGCCTTTCATTCTGCGGCCGGTCGCGACGGTGCTGCTGATGGTTGCGATCCTGCTCGCGGGTGCGGTGGCTTATCGGCAGTTGCCGGTCTCAGCGTTGCCGCAGGTCGATTACCCGACGATTCAAGTCGTGACGTTCTATCCGGGTGCCGGTCCCGACGTGATGGCCTCGTCGGTCACCGCGCCGCTCGAACGGCAGTTCGGACAAGTGCCGGGTTTGACTCAGATGACCTCGACCAGTTCCGAGGGTTGTTCGGTCATCACGTTGCGGTTTGATTTGCAATTGAACATCGATGTCGCCGCACAACAGGTCCAAGCATCGATCAACGTCGCGTCGAGCTTTCTGCCGCGCGATCTACCGAACCCGCCGATCTACACGAAGACGAATCCGGCGGATGCTCCGATTCTCACGTTAGCCCTGTCGTCCGAAACGTTGCCGCTGTCAAAAGTCGAAGACCTCGCGGACACGCGATTGGCTCAGAAGATTTCGCAGCTTGGCGGCGTCGGCATGGTCAGCATCAGCGGCGGCCAGAAGCCGGCCATTCGCATTCAAGCGAATCCAACCGCGCTCTCGGCGCTGGGTCTCAACATGGAAGACCTGCGAGCAGCGTTGGCTCAAGCCAACGTCAATCAAGCGAAGGGAAGTTTCGACGGCAGCCGGCAGGCTTACACGATCGGCGCGAACGACCAGATGCTGTCGAGCGATCAATACCGGCGATTGATCATCGCGTATCGCAACGGCGCGGCGGTGCAGTTGTCCGATGTCGCGGACGTCATCGACGGAGCGGAAAACGTGCGGCAGGCGGCATGGATGAACGAGGCTCCTGCCGTGATTCTCAACATTCAGCGGCAGCCGGGTGCCAACATCATCGAGGTGGTCGATCGCGTAAAGGCGTTGTTGCCACAACTGAAGGATTCGCTTCCGGCCTCGATCAACGTCTCGATCCTGACCGACAGGACGGTCACGATCCGAGCCTCGATCGACGATGTGCAGGTCGAGCTGATGTTGACGATCGGGCTGGTCGTGATGGTGATTTTCCTGTTCTTGCGCAATCTGTCGGCGACGGTGATTCCCAGCGTGGCCGTGCCGCTTTCGCTCGTCGGCACGTTTGCCGTGATGTATTTGCTCGGCTACAGCCTCAACAATCTGACGCTGATGGCCCTGACGATCTCGACTGGGTTCGTCGTCGATGACGCGATCGTGATGGTTGAAAACATCATGCGTTACATCGAAGAGGGGGATCCGCCCCTGACGGCGGCTCTCAAAGGTTCGGAGCAGATCGGCTTCACGATTGTCTCGCTGAGCGTCTCGCTGATCGCGGTGCTGATTCCGCTGCTGTTCATGGGAGACATCGTCGGGCGACTGTTCCGCGAGTTCGCGGTCACACTGAGCGTCACGATTCTCGTGTCGACCGTCGTCTCGCTGACGCTCACGCCGATGATGTGCGCCAAGCTGCTGCGGCACACGCCCCCTTCGCAACACGGGTTGGTTTTCCGAGCCTCTGAGTCCATCTTCAATGGGGTGATTTGGCTTTATGGCAAGACGCTGACGTGGGTATTGCGTCACCAAACGCTGACGATGCTGGTTGCCGTCGCGACGTTGGCCGCGACGGTTCAACTTTATTTCGTCGTGCCCAAGGGCTTCTTTCCGGTACAGGACACGGGCGTGATCCTCGGCATCTCCGAAGCACCGCAAAACATCTCGTTTGACGCGATGGCCCGGCGGCAGTTGGAACTGAACCGCGCGATCCTGACTGACCCAGCCGTCGCCAGTCTGTCGAGCTTCATCGGCATCGACGGCACGAACACTACGATGAACAGCGGGCGCATTCAGATCAATTTGAAGCCGCAAGAGGAACGAGGCATTTCCGCCGCCGAGGTCATTCGCCGTTTGCAGCCGCGAGTCGCCGAAGTGTCGGGGATCACGCTGTTCATGCAGCCGGTCCAAGATCTGACGGTCGAGACACGCGTCAGCCGCACTCAGTACCAGTACAGCTTGGAGACTCCGAACGCGAAGGAACTCAGCGAGTGGGCTCCACGATTCGTCAGCAAGCTGCAAGCACTGCCGCAACTGCGTGACGTCGCCAGCGATCAACAGAATGACGGTTTGCAGGCGAAGGTCGTTATCGACCGCGACACGGCTTCGCGACTCGGCATCACTCCGCAGATGATCGACGACGCTCTGTACGACGCCTTCGGGCAACGGCAGGTCTCGATCATGTTCACGCAGTTGAACCAGTACCGGCTGGTGCTGGAGGTCAAACCCGAATTCAAAAACGAGCCGCGCGACCTGAAGGAGATTTACATCCGGCCGCCGAGCGGTGGCCATGTGCCGCTCGGTTCTTTCACCCGGATTGAAGAGACGACCGCACCCTTGACCGTGAATCATCAAGGACAGTTTCCGGTCGTCACCGTCTCATTCAATCTGGCTCCGGGTGTCTCGCTGGGTGAAGCGGTCGAGGCCATTCATTCGGCCAACCGGGAACTCGGAGTGCCCCCCAGCATCGCCGCGGGATTCCAAGGGACGGCCGAGGCATTTCAAGCATCGCTGACGAACACGCCGCTCCTCATCCTGGCGGCGTTAGTCACGGTCTACATCGTGCTGGGAGTGCTCTACGAAAGCTACATCCACCCGATCACGATTCTCTCGACGCTGCCATCCGCAGGAGTCGGTGCGTTGGTCGCCTTGCTGCTGTGCCGCACCGATCTCAGTGTGATCGCCTTGATCGGGATCATCTTGCTGATCGGCATCGTGAAGAAGAACGCGATCATGATGATCGACTTCGCGCTGGATGCTCAGCGGACGGACGGCAAGTCGCCTCGCGATGCGATCTATGAAGCGTGCCTGCTTCGCTTCCGGCCAATCATGATGACGACGATGGCCGCTCTGCTGGGAGCGGTCCCGCTCGCAATGGGGACGGGCGTCGGCTCCGAGCTGCGCCGCCCACTCGGTATCACGATCATCGGCGGGCTGATCTTCAGCCAGATTCTGACGCTCTATACGACGCCGGTGATTTATCTGTGGTTCGACCGCTGGGCCACACGCCTTGGCATGACGGTCTCCACAGCATCGCCATCACAGGAGGACGCATGAGCCTCCTAATCGTAGGGTGGGACAAGCTCGCTTCGAGCGCCGGCCCACCATCAGCAGCCGGAATAATCTGGTGGGCCGGCGCGGCGAAGCGCCGCTTGTCCCACCCTACGTCTACGTCGCTGCCACGGGAGGACGCATGAGCCTCTCAACTCCATTCATTCATCGGCCGGTCGGGACGACGTTGCTCACCGTGGCAATCATGCTGGCGGGAGCACTCAGCTACGGATTGTTGCCCGTCTCGCCGCTGCCACAGGTCGATTTTCCGACGATCCAAGTCAGCGCGTCGTTGCCGGGGGCGAGTCCCGACACGATGGCCTCCGCCGTCGCCACGCCGTTGGAGCGACAGTTCGGAAGGATTGCTGGCATTTCGGAGATGACTTCGACGAGTACGCTCGGTTCGACGTCGATCACGATGCAGTTTGATCTCGACCGCGACATCAATGCGGCGGCTCGCGACGTGCAAGCTGCGATCAACGCCGCACGCGGACAACTGCCGGCGAACTTGCCCAACAATCCTTCGTATCGGAAGTCGAATCCGGCTGACACGCCGATCATGATCCTGGCGCTGACCTCGGACACCTACACCAAGCCCCGGATGTACGACGTGGCCGCGACGATCTTGCAGCAACGACTCTCTCAAGTTCAGGGAGTTGGACAGGTCTCTGTCAGCGGCGGCTCACCGCCCGCCGTGCGAGTCGATATCAACCCGACGGTTCTGAATCACTTCGGAATTGGGCTGGAAGATCTCCGTGCGGCGTTGGGGGCTGCGAACGCCAACCGTCCCAAAGGCCAGATTGCCGATGACAGCCGCGCGTGGTCCGTCACCGCGACGGATCAACTGCTAACGGCCGCGGAGTACGAACCGCTGTTCGTCGCCTATCGCAACGGAGCACCGATCCGTTTGAAGGACGTCGCCAGGGTGACGGACTCCGTGGAAGACATCCGCTCGTTTGGCATGTTCAACGGCGATCCGTCGATCTCCATTTTGGTGTTTCGCCAGCCGGGAGCGAACATCGTCGAAAGCATCGATCGCATTCGAGCCTTGTTGCCACAGCTTGAAGCTCAAATTCCGGAGGAGATGAGCCTGCAAGTGGCGATGGATCAATCCGCCACGATCCGCGCGTCGCTGCGGGACGTGCAATTCACGCTGATGATCTCGGTCGTGCTGGTGATTCTCGTGGTCTTTCTGTTTCTGCGAGACGTGCGAACGACCGTGATCCCCAGCGTCGCCGTTCCCGTCTCGTTGGTCGGGACGTTCGGCGTCATGTACCTCGCCGGTTACAGCCTCGACAATCTTTCGCTGATGGCGCTGACCATCGCGACGGGCTTCGTCGTCGATGATGCGATCGTCGTCATCGAGAACATCACTCGGCATCTGGAAGAAGGCGTTCCGCCTATGCAGGCGGCGTTGCTCGGAGCCAAGGAAATCGGCTTCACCGTCCTGTCGATCAGCGTGTCGCTGGTGGCGGTCTTCATCCCGATCCTGCTGATGAGCGGCGTCGTCGGCCGACTGTTTCGCGAGTTCGCCGTGACGCTTTCAGTCGCGATCGGCGTCTCGTTGCTGGTCTCGCTCACGACAACCCCGATGATGTGCGCGTTCTTGCTGAAGTCGAAAGGAGAACAGCGGCGCGGCCGCCTGTATCGAGCCAGCGAGCGTCTGTTCGACTGGATTCTGGGTTGGTACGAGCGAACGCTGACCTGGGTTCTGCGGCATCAACGCAGCACGATGCTCGTCACGCTCTCGACGATCGGCTTCACGATCTACTTGTATGCGATCGTGCCCAAAGGATTTTTTCCGCAGCAAGACACCGGTCGGTTAAGCGGCACTTTGCAAGCCGATCAAGATACGTCCTTCCAAGCCATGTCCCGCCTGCTTCGGCAATTCGCGGCGGTCGTGAATGAAGACCCAGCCGTCTCAGGGCTGACAGCTTACGTCGGTGGGGGGACGGGTGGTGGTGGCGGCAACACCGCAAACTCCGGGCGAATGTTCGTCTCGCTGAAGCCTCTGGCGGAACGAGGGCTTCGCGCCGACGAGGTCATGGCGCGAATCCGAACCAAGACGTCTCGCATCCCCGGAGCCAATCTCGTGCTTCAAGCCCGTCAGGATCTGAGGATCGGGGGACGCTCGAGTAGCGCTCAGTACCAATACACGCTGCGCGGCGACAATCTCGACGAGTTGAATCAATGGAGCACCAGACTGCTGCGCGAAGTCCGCACGGTCGAGGGAGTCGTCGATGTCAACTCCGATCAGCAGAACCGAGGCTTGCAGACCCGATTGAATATCGACCGCACGACTGCCGCTCGGCTGGGCATCAGCATGGCGACGATCGACAACACGCTCTATGACGCCTTCGGGCAGCGGCAGGTCTCGACGATCTACAAGTCGCTGAATCAGTATCACGTCGTCATGCAGGTCGAGCCGGAGTTCTCACAGAATCCCGATTCGCTGCGGCACATCTTTGTGCGCGGTCCGCGCGACGCCCAGATTCCGCTCAACACGCTGTACCGTCAATCGTCGGTCAACACGGCCTTGTCGGCCAATCATTCGGGGCAGTTTCCGTCGGTGACGATCTCGTTCAATTTGTCACCCGGCACGTCACTGAGCGAGGTTGTTCCGAAGATCGAACAAGCCGCGCGGGAGCTAGGAATGCCGGAGAACATCCAAGGCCGATTCCAAGGGACCGCCCAAGCCTTTCAAGCCTCGCTGAGCAACCAACCGCTGCTCATCCTGGCGGCCTTGGTCACCGTCTACATCGTGCTCGGAGTCTTGTACGAGAGCTACATTCACCCGCTCACAATTCTCTCCACGCTTCCGTCAGCCGGCGTCGGTGCGCTGCTCGCGCTGATCGTCTGCCGCACGGAACTCAACGTGATGGCGTTGATCGGCATTCTGCTGCTGATCGGCATCGTGA
>CAZILR010000172.1:0-9020 GCA_964539995.1 uncultured Planctomyces sp. | reverse complement strand
GTGCTGCTGCGACCGGACGCTCACCTGGCCGTTTTGGTGCGTGAAGATCATCCGTTCCGGCAGGGTCTTTGCGGTGCCGAGCAGAACGGGGGAAAGATCGATGCCGTCGAGCGGTTTCGATCCGACGCGCGGCACGCCGGCGAGCGCCGTGAGCGTGGGCAGCAGATCGATCGCCCCGGCGATGTCGCGGACCACCGTGCCCGGGGCGATCTTGCCCGGCCACCGGACGAGCAGCGGCGAGCGGTTGCCCCCCTCGTCGACCGAGCCCTTGCGCCCCTTCATGCCGCCGTTCCAGCGCCAACTGTTCGGGCCGTTGTCGGAGAAGTAGAGCACGATCGTGTTGTCGGCCAGCTTCAATTCGTCGAGCTTCGCCAGCACGCGGCCGACGTTCGCGTCCTGATTTTCAATCATCGCCAGAGCACAGCGCGTCTCGTCGAGCACTTCCTGATCCGCAACGGTCGCTCGCTGAGTGATTGGCTTGTCTTTGAAACGTCGCCAATCCGATTCCGGCGCGGCCCACGGTGAGTGCGGCGTCGTGAACGGGATGTAACAGAAGAAAGGTTTCGCTCGGTTGCGGTCGATGAAATCGAGCGCCTTATTCGTGCAGAGGTCCACGATGTAGCCCGGCTCGCGCACCATGCGGCCGTTGAGTTCGAGCGGCGGATCGAAGTACTCGCCCCAATGCCCGGAGCTGTGCCCGTAGTATTCGTCGAACCCGCGAGCCATCGGGTGATACGGCCACTGACTACCGTTGTGCCACTTGCCGAACGCACCCGTCGCGTAGCCCGCCGCTTTGAAGGCTTCGGCAATCGTTCGTTCATCGAGATCGAGCCGCTCCTGACCGGTCGAAACTCCGCGCACGCCGCCGCGCGGGTGATAGCGCCCGGTCAGGAACTCGGCGCGCGTCGGAGCACAAACGGGACAGACGAAGAAGCGATCGAGCGTCACGCCACCGCGCGCGATCGCGTCGATGTGCGGCGTGCTGACCTGCGTGTTGCCGTTACGGCTGTAGTCACCCCAGCCCGCATCGTCTGCCAGGAAAATGACCACGTTTGGTTGTGCCGCTGCGGTCGCGACGCCGCTCAGCCAACAGATCAATGCAATGCTGAAGAAAAATCGCAGCATGTGAAGCCTTTCTTGACGGCTGGTTCATCGGTTCCGACTTGTCAGCGGAATTGAATCCGGGTGGAATGTCGCATCCGAATTTGACTCCCGCCAGCCAGGAAGACCTTCATGGCTTTCAACGCTCGCTTGGTGGCTTTCGTTTTGCCCGCTCTGATCGTGTCGCTGCCGACACTCGATTCGGCTCAAGCGGCACCGCCGAAGGATGCGCCCGCGGTCGAGTTCTTCGAGAAGAAAATCCGCCCACTGCTGGCCGACAACTGCTTCAACTGCCATTCGACGAACACGAATTCTCGTGGCGGATTGCGAGTCGATGATCGCAACGGGTTGCTCACGGGGGGCGATCACGGAGCGGCTATCGTTCCGGGCGATCCCGAAAAGAGCTTGCTCATCAAGGCGGTCAAGCAGACAGACAAGCTCAAGATGCCGCCGATGAAGCAGCTTTCCGAGCAGCAGATCGCTGACCTCACGAAGTGGATTCAAGACGGAGCAGCCTGGCCGAAAGTCGAATTCACTCTGCCGATGGGCGATCCCAGCCCAGAGTACGAAAAGCTGCGCAAAGAGCATTGGGCATGGCAACCGCTGCGGGACGTGCAGGTTCCGGCCGTGCGTGCGTCCGATTGGGCGCGAGAGGACATCGACCGATTCATTCAGGCTTCGCTGGAGGCCAAGGGATTGTCTCCAGTGAGCGATGCCGACAAGGTGACGCTGATCCGCCGCGTGACGTTTGATCTGACTGGCCTGCCGCCGACGCTCGACGAGATCGCCGCATTCATGAAAGACGATTCCGCGACCGCGTTTGAAGCGGTCGTCGATCGCTTGTTGGCCTCGACTGCGTTCGGCGAGCGTTGGGGCCGTCACTGGTTGGACGTGGCACGGTACGGCGAATCGACTGGCTCCGCCCGCAATCTTCCGTACCCTCATGCGTGGCGGTATCGCGACTACGTCATCGACGCCTTCAATAACGACAAGCCGTATGACCAGTTCATTCGCGAACAGATTGCCGGCGACCTGCTCTCCGCGAACTCGGACGCTCAGCGCGACGAGCAACTCGTCGCGACCGGATTCCTGGCGTTGGGCGTGAAGGACGTCAATCAGCGATACAAGGTCCGCTTCGTCATGGACAACATTGACGAGCAGATCGACACCGTCAGCCGAGCGGTGCTGGGGCTGACCGCGAGTTGTGCTCGCTGCCACGACCACAAGTTCGATCCGATTCCGCAGACGGACTATTACGCCTTGGCCGGCATCTTCCGCAGCACCGACCTGTGCGCCGGCGTGCGAAACAAAATGGGCGGCGGCGGCCTCGACTACTACGACACCGACATGCTGTTGAAGCTTGGCTCGCCAAAGGCGGCCGATGCCGATTCAGGGACGAAGCGCGGCGAGATCAACAAGGCACTGGCCGAAGCCCGCACCGAGTTGAAGGCTCTGACGGACAGCAAGGAGGGAAACGAACTCGCGCCCGACGGACGGCAGAAGCAAGTCGTCGCTCGCGAGAAAGTCGCCAAGCTTCAGGCGGAATTGCTCGCGCTGAACGATCCGGCGATGCAGGGACCGGTCGCCTTCGGGGTTCGCGATTCAACGACTGTCAGCGACACCGAAATCCGAGTGCGCGGCGAGGCGGAACAACTCGGCCCGGTCGTGGCCCGCGGGTTCCTCGGCGTGATTCCGTTCGCCGATCCGCCGCGAGTGAACCCGAATCAAAGCGGCCGGCTCGAATTAGCTCAGTGGCTGACCAACGACAAGAACCCGCTCACGTCCCGCGTGATGGCCAATCGCATTTGGCAACACTTGTTCGGTGAGGGGTTGGTGCTCAGCGTCGATAACTTTGGAGTGACCGGCGATCCGCCATCGCACCCAGAGTTGTTGGATCACCTGGCTCAACGATTTGTTCGGGACGGCTGGTCCGTCAAGAAGCTCGTGCGAGCGATCGTGCTGACTCGAACGTATCAACTCGGATCGCAGACTCCGGCCACCAATCTGGAGACCGATCCTGCGAACCGGTTGGTCTGGCGACACAGCCCGCGACGGCTCGACGCCGAGGAAATTCGTGACGCGACTTTGGCGGCGGCCGGCACGTTGAACTTGTCTCGCCCTGAAGCCTCGCTCGCAAAGGACTTCAAGGTCATCGAATTGCGAAACAACGGGCCGGAGGCTCAACGCCTGCTGAACGGTGCCGTCAGCAGCACGCAGCGCAGCGTTTACCTGCCGCTCGTCCGGAACATCACGCCGACTTCGTTGGAGGTCTTCGATTTCGCGACGCAGGGGATGGTCACCGGTAGCCGTGACACGACCACGGTGGCGACTCAAGCTCTCTATTTATTGAACGACCCGTTCGTGCGGCGGCAGTCACTGGCGTTCGCCGCCCGCCTCATCAAGCAAGCCGATCTGACTGATTCCGCTCGCGTGGACTTGGCCTATCAGTGGGCGATGGGCCGCGCCGCGACTACCGCTGAGGTCGAACGAGCCACGAACTATCTGACGGAATACGCATCGGCCGCTCGTGAAGAACTGACTCCGAAACTCGCGCAAGCAGCTCGGAAGCCGGAGAAGAAAGCGGCGACGGCAACGCGGCCGGAAACCGCGACCAACGTGACGGCTCAGGCTGCCGATGCTGACAAGAACACTCGAACTGACGACGCAGTGAAAGACGAAGTCATCGAACCAACCGACCCACAACACGCCGCCTGGGTCAGCTTCTGCCAGGCTCTGCTGGGAAGCGCCGAATTTCGTTTTCTCAAGTAGTTCGGACGCCTACGTCCGAACAATCGCCTGACCGGACGTAGGCGTCCGGTCTACGATGTGACTCCATCGAAAGTCTCTCACATGTTGAATCCGCAAAACGAACGAAGCTTGCTCAGCCGCCGACTGTCGCGCCGGCAAGCGTTGAAGACCAGTAGCGCCGGCTTCGGATATCTCGCGCTCGCGGGTCTGCTCGGCCAGGACACCGCGCGGAGTCGCGCCGTGGCGAATGAACCCGCAGACGCGCTGCGCCCGCTGGCCCCCAAGTCGCCGCACTTCGCCGTGAAGGCCAAGCGGATCATCTTCTGCTTCATGGAAGGGGCGGCATCGCAACTCGACACCTGGGAATACAAGCCGCAGCTTCAAAAGGACGGCGGTAAGGTCGGCCCCGGCGGCGGCTTGTTGACCGCGTCCAAGTTCCAGTTCAGCCAGCACGGACAGACCGGGACGTGGGTCTCGGAACTCTTTCCGCACATGACGAAGCATGTCGATGATTTGTGCTTTCTGCGCGGTCTGCATACGGACACTCCGGCTCACCCCCAGGCTTGCATCCAGCTTCATACCGGGACGGCCATCGCGTCGCTCACTCGGCCGTCGATGGGGGCGTGGCTGATGTATGGTCTGGGGACCGAGAACCAAGACCTGCCCGGTTACGTCACGATCAACCCGTCCGCGAACTTCGGCGGAGCGATCAATTTCGGCAGCGCGTTCCTGCCGGCTCACTTCCAGGGAACCCGCATCAACGACGTGGGCTTTGTGCCGAACTTGAAGCCCCAGACCGTGACGTCCTTGCAACGCAAGCAGATCGACCTGATTCAATCCCTGAATCGCGACCTCGCGGCGACACCTGGCGCGCCGGACGAGTTGGAAGGAGTCATTCAGTCCTTCGAGCTGGCGTTCAAGATGCAGGGCAAAGTTCCCGAGTTGCTCGACATCTCGAAAGAGCCGCAGTCCGTGCTCGATGCTTACGGAGTGAAGCCCGGCCCAACCGGCAGCTTCGCTCGGCAATGTTTGATGGCTCGGCGATTGACCGAAGCCGGAGTCCGCTTCGTTGAAATCTGTCATCCCGGTTGGGACCAGCACAACAACCTGCATCGCGACCTCATCAAGAACTCCGCCGCCACCGATCAGCCCACTGCCGCGCTACTGGACGACTTGGGGCAGCGCGGACTTCTGGACGACACGCTGGTCCTGTTCGGCAGCGAGTTCGGCCGCATGCCGACCGCTCAAGGCCCCGACGGCCGCGATCACAACATCACCGGCTACCCGATGTGGCTCGCCGGAGCCGGCGTGAAGAAGGGTTTCTCGTTCGGAGCCACCGACGAATATGGCCTGCACGCCGTCGAGGGCCGGATGCACACGACCGACCTGCACGCCACGCTGCTGGCTCTGATGGGTCTCGACCACGAACAACTGACGTACCGCTACGCCGGCCGCGATTTCCGGCTGACCGACGTGGCCGGCAACGTGGCTCACGAAATCTTTGCGTGAGACAGGCCATTGATTCGTCGCTGGAACGTCTTGGCTCCAAACCGCCGGAAATCGTTCGACTGGTGGGTGCTCCGCTGGAGTGGCTTTAGCAGACGTTGGCAACCGCGTAGCCTCGCTGAGCGCTGATTCGCCCGATGCCAAGGGCCTCCTTCAGATCGAAATCTTTTTTCAGCAGGTTCGTTTCTTTTTCGATTTGCAACGCCGCGGCCGCTCCGAGACGTGTGGTAAAGGCCGCCGGAGAGGCCGGAAATGGGAAGTCGCTGCCATGCAGCAATCGACTGCGAACAAACTCTTCGTCCGCCAGCAAACGACCAAAGTCGCGGACTCGACCGACGGTTCCCAGCACTGAAGTGTCGCCCCAAAGTTTGGGATAACGTTTCAGCAACGACACGAACTCCGGAAGTTGATCGGGGGTGTCCGTGATCCAGCCAGTTCCCGCATGACAAGCGACGACGGTACAGCCCTGATCGAGAGCCAACTCCAGCCGGCGCGGAGCTGCGAGGTGTTTGTCGATCACCGGAGCGCTGTGCTCGTGGCCGGTGTGAACCAGGACCACCATGTTGAGCTCACAGCAGCAGCGGAAAAACTGAGTGTGCTTGCGGTCGGCGATATTCACTCCTTGAGTCGGCGGATGGATCTTTAACAACCGCGCCCCTTTCGCATGACAACAGGCGAGTTCCTGCAACGCATCGGCTCGTTCGGGATTGATCGACGGGCACGCGATCATGGTTTCGGAGTGTCGTGCCACCACTGCGAAGACGTAATCGTTCGGCACAAAAAACGACGTGCGAGCCCAATCAGGCCGGCCGTTGCCATCGTAGACCGCGTCTTGGCCTAAGATCGCCGCCTTGCTGAGACCGGACCCCTGCACTTGTTCCGCTAACACCTCCTCGTATCGTTCGTCGATGGTCTTCCCCGGCTCCTGTAGCCGCAGCAGGGCCATTAGGTAACGGAACTGCAAACCCTCGCTGATCGGCTTCGCAATTCGGCAACCGGTCCCGCCGTCTCCGACTCCAAACAGATGGACGTGGATGTCCAGAGTTGGCGGCGGCTCGCAGGCGGATGCACCGGTGGCAACCATCAATTGGCTCGCGAGCCAAGGCGTGCTCAAGGCACCGGCTAGAAATGATCGACGACTCAAGACATTGGTCATGGCTCAACTCCTGAAAGAGAAATAGTAAGCACACACTTACAATCGACGCAAAAAAAAAGAGAACTGTCAACCCGCCTCGCTCACGAGAGTCTGGGCCACGGACGCAAACATCAGTTTGCGTTGACGTGGCCCCAGAAGATTCAGCTCGATGATGATGTTGGAAATTGTGGCCAAGCCCACCAAACCCCAAGCAGCATCGCTCACGGTGAGTTGGTCGCGATCATCCTCCTGACCCGTCGTGATTTGCTGCGACACCAGCTTGTGAAACTGCCGGTACATGCGGACCAATGCGCCACGCATCTCATCGTCATCAGTTTCCGCCAATGCGGTAAAGATGACGCGGTAAAACCCAAACTCGCCTTGATGTTGGGCCTCGTAGGCAATCAACCGTTCGACTCGCAATTCAGGGCTAGGCAGATCCACCAGGATCTGCTCCCACTTCTCGGCGCGGGACCGAAAAATGTCGTCGATCGCCGCCAGAAACATTGCTTTCTTATCCGGCCAGAGCCGGTACAAGATGTTCTCTCGGACTTCACAACGCTGCGCCAGTTCCGCAGTGGTGGTCCGCCGATATCCGAGTTCGCTGAACGTCTGGCAGACGATGGGCAACAACTTCTTGCGCTGCTCATCGATTTGGCTGGGTCGGGACATCAAGGCACCGCGTTTCATAAAGTAAGCGTTGACTTACAAAATATCCGGGCAAAGACGGCGAGTCAATCTCGAAGTCAAACATCGTCAATGCCTCACGGCGGATGTTTTGACTCAGTATCATGGATTCATGAACGTCTACGAATCACTGGGAGTCACTCCCGTCATCAATGCGTTGGGTACCTTCACCCGCGTGGGAGGCACACTGATGCCGCCTGAGGTTCTGCGGAGCATGCAGGAGGCGGCCGGCAGCTTTGTGTGCATGGAAGAATTGCAGCATGCAGCCGGGAAGATTATTGCCGGGATGACCGGCTCCGAGGCGGCCTATGTGACTTCCGGAGCACAAGCCGCGCTGGTTCTCTCTGTCGCCGCCTGCATCACCGGGCTAGACGCCGCGAAGATGGATCGACTTCCGGAAACGACTGGTTTGCGAAATCAAATCGTGATGGCTCGGCTCCATCGCAACCATTACGACCATGCCGTCGAGGCGGCTGGCGGCCGGATCGTCGAAGTGGGAAGCGATCGTGAGTGCCGCGCTGAAGATTTCTCCGCAGCATTCAACGATCTCACGGCGGCGATTCTGTATCTGCCTGGGCACGAAGATGACTTGGCATTGGCCGACGTGGTGTCCATCGCACGGCGTCATCACGTCTCCGTCATCGTTGACGCGGCGGGCCGTTGCGATGAGCCACGCAATCTGACTCGTTTCGTGGAAGCCGGAGCGGATCTCGTCTGTTTCAGCGGAGGGAAATACATCCGTGGTCCGCAGGCTTCGGGCTTCGTCTGTGGGCGGCGCGACTTGATTTCGGCGATCGCCTGGCAGCATCTCGATATGGACTTCACTCCCAGCGTGTGGACCGCACCACCTGAGTTGATGTCGGCCGGCGATCTGGCCTTCATTCCGCGACAGGGCATCGGTCGCGGGTACAAAGCCGGCAAGGAAGAGATCGTCGGGCTACTTACCGCACTGCGACTCTACTTTGAGCGAGACCATGCCGCTGAAAAAAGAGATTGTCTCCGCAAGTTGCAGTCGATCTGTGACGGACTGCGCGAAGTCACGCACGTCACGGCGGAGATTATCCCGACCGATCCGGCTCGCGGCGGCTTTCCGTTAGCACGGATCACCATTGATCGCGGGTCGCTCGGACTTTCCGGCCACGACTTCATCCGGGCGCTCATCCAAGGCCGGCCGTCCATCCACCCCGGAGAGCGGGAACTCGACCGCGGAGCCGTCATCATTCATCCGTTCGGACTGCAGGATGGCGACGAGCAGACCATCGTACGGCGCGTCCAAGAAATCGTGGGTTCCAAACGATGATGACCGCGCTGCTACGAATCGCGACCGCGAATTTCGCGGAAGGTTCGATCGCAGCCTTTAATCATGTACTCGAAGTCGTTGCCGGCCTGCATCCATTGGACTCCGCATTCAATCAGCGTCTTTGCGAATTGCGGGTTCGCTCCCAGCCCAGAGCCAAGAAATTTCCCAGCGGCTTTGGCCTTCCTCGCGATCGTTCGGATCGCGTCCAGAACGTCCGGGTGAGTGGTCTCGCCCAGACGTCCCATCGAACCCGACAGGTCTTGCGGTCCCATCACGAGTGAGTCAAGCCCTTCGATCTTGAGCACCTCGTCGATCTCGGCCAGCAGCTCGACGGTCTCGACTTGCGCGGTGACGAAGATGTCGCGATTGGCCTGAGCCAGATACGCCTGTTGTTCCATTCGGCCGTACTGCATGGGGCGTCGTGGTCCGAAGCCGCGTGTTCCCAGCGGTGGATACCGGCAAGCCGATACGAAATCCGCCACTTCTTTCGCGGAGTACGATCGCGGCAGAATGATCCCCTCCGCGCCGGAATCCAGCACACGC
>CAZILR010000171.1:0-9066 GCA_964539995.1 uncultured Planctomyces sp. | reverse complement strand
TCACCAGCATGGAACTCTACTGGGACGAGATGTTCTTCACGGTCGATGAGCCGCCACTCGAACACGCGCTGACCGAGTTGCCGTTGGTCTCGGCCGACTTGCAGTTTCGTGGCTTCTCGGCTCGGCTGCCGCACCCGGAATTCGGGCCGGAACGCTACGACGCCTCGCAGATCACGAAAGAAACACAGTGGCCGCCGATGGGCGGCAAGTTCACGCGATTCGGCGACGTCACCGAGTTGCTCAAAGAGTCCGACGACCGGCTGGCAATTCTCGGCGCGGGAGACGCTGTGACCATTCGCTTCAAAGCCGATCAGGCTCCGAAGCTCCCGCCCGGTTGGAAGCGCGACTTCATCATCCACAACATCGGTTGGGACAAAGACGCCGACCTCAACACGATCTACGGCCAATACGTCGAGCCGCTGCCGTTCCGAGCCATGCGAGGCTACCCCGATCCGACCGGAGCCGAATTTCCTGACTCGCCGATTCATCGTGACGACCAGCGTCGATTCCAAACGCGTGAGCAATCCCGCAAGGCGTTCTGGCTGGGACGATAAAAACTAACCCGAAGCGCCAGCGAGGGCGACGGCTTCACGCCGATCCGATTGTAAAAGACCGTCGCTTGGAGCGCTCGCCCTCGCTGGCGCTTCGGGTTAGTTTATGTCTGCTGCGTTTCTGCCGCTTCAGATTAATCTCTCAGGAGACTCTCATGGACACGGCTGCGGATCACATCTTCCATTCTCAATCCGCGTCGCTGGCGTTGCAGAAGGCCATGCGCGAACTGGCGGAGACGAGCGGTCGCGCTTTGAAAGACTTGGAAGGGATCACGTTGGGAGCCGCGTTTGATCTCGCCGTCGAGACTCACGGCGACGAACTGCCGCAGTTCTGGGTGATTTGGAACGAGTGGAACTTGTCCCTCGAAGAGCCGCCCGCCGAAATGGGTGACCTCTGACGTGGAGCACGTTTTCAACGTGCTCGCCTTAATTAAGGCACGTTGAAAACGTGCCCCACGAAATTCGCAGCAATCTCCGACGGTGACTCGTCTCCCGTGATCGGCAACGATCGGCACTCCTCCAGATTCCGAAACCAAGTGTGCTGCCGTTTTGCGAATTGTCGGGTTCGCGTCTGAATCAACTCGACCGTTTCGTCGAGTGTCCGCTCTCCGCGCAGATGTTCGATGAGTTCCTTGTAGCCGAGCGCCTGGCTCGCGGTGTGGCTGAGCGGCTGCGGTTCGGCGAGCAACGACCGCACTTCGTCCAGCCAGCCACCCGCCAGCATCGCCTCGACCCGTCGATTGATGCGGCTGTAGAGCCAGTCGCGCGGTGGCGAGAGCCACATCACGTTGGTCGGCCTCTGGTCGAGTGGCAACGGTTCTTCGCGGTGCTGTGCCGACAGCGGTTGCCCGGTGAGTTCGAGGACTTCGATCGCTCGCACGACGCGCCGCAGGTCGTTCGGATGCAGACGCTCCGCCGTGTGCGGATCGACCTGCTGCAACCGGCGATGCAAGGCTTCCGTGCCGTCGCGGGCGGCTTCGGATTCCAGACGCTGCCGCAACTCGTCATTCGCGGGCGGACCTTCAAAGACTCCGCGCAGCAGGCTCCGCAGATACAGGCCGGTGCCGCCGACGAACAGCGGTATGCCGCTGCGTCCGACAATCTCACGGCAGAGTTGCTCCGCCGCGACAAGGTACTCGGCGACGCTGAAGTCCTGCGAAGGCTCCAAGATGTCGAAGAGATGATGCGGCACTCGGCGACGCTCTTCGTCCGAAGGCTTCGCCGTGCCGATGTTCATCCGCCGGTAAAGCGTCATCGAATCGAGCGAGACGATCTCGATCGCCAGACCTCGTCCTCTTCGCAATCGTTCCGCGAGTTCGAGCGCGACGGCGCTCTTCCCGCAGGCGGTCGGACCGGCGAGGAACCAGCAACGGCGAAGAAGTTCGGGAGCGAAACGCATGAGGGTCAGTCATCAGCCGGAGTTTCATCGTGCGGCGGCAACGTACCTTCGCGCCGAGCGTTCGACTATGCTCCGGCTGACATTTCAAATGAGGAGCGATGATTCATGGCCGTGTTTGAAGCGAGCGTGGAATTGGCGTGTTCGCCCGAAGAAGCGTTCGAGTTTTTGGCTCAGCCGGAGAACATCCGGCTGATCACGCCCTCCTCTGTGATGCTCGTCTTCGACGCCGCGCCGCAGCGGCTGTCGCTGGGAGCACGCATGAAGTTTCGAGTGCAAGCCTACGGTGTCGTCCGTTCGGCCGTGCACGACGTGACGCTCTGGGATGAGCCTCGCAAGTTTGTCGAGCGGCAAGTCGAAGGGCCGCTGGGATCGTGGGAGCACGAGCATCTCTTCACGCCGATTTCCAACGGGTGCCGAGTCACGGATCGGATCACGTTCGTTCCGCCCGGCGGTGTGCTGGGGCTGCTCATCAACGAACGAAAGATTCGCGAGGCGCTCGAAGACGGATTTGGACATCGGCATCACGAACTGGAAAAACGGTTCGGCGCTCCGTCGGGAGCCGCCTGATGGCCGACAAGCCTTCCGATGACCAACGCAATTCCGCGACCTTCGCCGCGCTCGTGATGTTGGTCTTGATCTCCGCCGGACTGCTGGCGCTGGCGGCCATTGTGCTGCCACAAGTGTTGTGGCTGGTCGTCATCGTGATCGGCCTGGGGCTGAGCGTTGTACTGCACTACTTGATTTGGGGACGTTGGCTCATGTCGAAACTACGCGACGAAGAAGACTCTCAACGGCAGAAGCTGAACGACGAATCCAAGCGTCCTTGAGTCTCGACAACAATCCTTGAAACGAAAAGACGCTGTCCCCAAAGCGAGCTTGAGAAGCAGCGTCTTTCGCTGATTACTAGATTTGAGCGAGCTAAACCGCTCCGCCACCTTGTTCGCCGGTACGGATGCGGATGACCTCGTCCAAGTTCGAGACGAAGATTTTTCCGTCGCCGATCTGGCCGGTGCGTGCGTGGCTGGTAATCGTGTCGATCGCACGTTGCAGGTCGCCGTCATCCACGACGACTTCGAGTTTCACCTTGGGCAGAAAATCGACGGTGTACTCCGCCCCGCGATAGGTTTCTTTGTGACCGCGCTGCCGTCCGAAGCCGCGGACTTCGGAAACCGTCATCCCTTGGATGCCAGATTCCGTGAGTGCGTTCTTCACTTCTTCCAGTTTGAAGTGCCGAATGATGGCTTCGATTTTCTTCATGAGTGCAACTCCTGAAACCGCGGCCGCTCGCGAGCGCTAGCGAGAGTCCGCTGATTTGTGTGGTCTGAGGGTGAATGTCAAAGGTTATGAGAACAGGGCGGATTGGCTTCCGCAAGCGGATGGCCGGGTTGTCCACTGCAACCCATGCGGGATCGCTTAATAAGTGATGATGTAGCCTTCTTCACCATGCTGGCTGAGGTCGAGACCTTGAATCTCGTCGTCCTGGCTGGCTCGCAGGCCCACTAAGGCATCAACCACCTTGAGAATGATGAACGTACCGACGATCGCCAACGCCAACGAGACTCCACAGGCGACCAACTGATTGATGAATTGCTGCGCGTTTCCCTCGATCAGCCCACCTTTATTGGCATCACCCGTAATCTCACCGCTGGAGAAAACGCCGGTCAACAAGGCTCCCGCGAGACCACCGACACCGTGGACGCCAAAGGCGTCGAGTGAATCGTCGTAACCGAATTTAGACTTGATCGTCGTGCAGGCGAAGTAACAGACGATGCCGGCAATCACTCCCAAAATCATGCCCGATGTCGGGGTCACAAAACCGGCGGCCGGCGTCACGCAGACCAAGCCGGCCACGCAGCCAGAGCAAGCTCCGAGAATGCTGGGCTTGCCTCGTTTGAACCACTCGATGCCGGCCCAGGTCAGCGTTCCCGTTGCCGCGGCCATGTGCGTCGCGACAAACGCCGAGACCGCGGCGGCATTCGCCGCTCCCGCACTGCCTGCGTTGAATCCGAACCATCCGACCCAAAGCATCGTCGCGCCGATGAATGTGTACGTCAGATTGTGCGGAGGCATCGGCTCTTGCCCGAAGCCCAAGCGTTTGCCCAGCATGATCGCGCACAGCAACGCCGACGCTCCAGAAATTAGATGCACCACCGTGCCCCCCGCGAAGTCCAGTGCGCCGAACCTCGCGTTGGAATTCGCATGATTGAACATGCCGTCCGCAGACCACACCCAGTGGGCCACCGGGCAATAAATCAGCAGACCCCACAACGCGCAAAACAAAACCATCGCGCTGAATTTCATGCGTTCGGCAAACGCGCCACAGATCAGGCCGGGAGTGATGATGAAGAACATCATCTGGTAGACCATGAACAGCAAGTCCGGGATCGTCAATTTGTGAATGAGTGTCAGACCACTCCCGCTGATGCTCATGCCGTTGAGCATCACCATTTTGAATCCGCCGACGAATCCTCCAGCGATGCTGCCATCAAATGCCAGACTGTAGCCGACCACGACCCACAACGTGGACATCAACCCCATCAGGATGATGCACTGCATCATCACTCCCAGGATGTTCTTCTTGCGAACCAGTCCACCGTAAAACAGAGCCAAGCCGGGAGCCGTCATCATCAGCACCAAGGCCGACGACACCAACATCCACGCGGTGTCTCCCGAATTGATCTCGGAAGCGGGTGTCACCACGGATGCAGGCACGACCGGACCTAGCGTCGGTATGACCGGCGAAGCCTCTGCGGGAACCTCCTGCGAAAACGACGCCGCACTCAACACGAGCAGCAACGTGCTCGCCAAGAGCCACCGGACGATGAACTGAGTTTTCATGGGCGTCAAACCTCCTTCATGTGGTGTGTGATGAGCGCGTCACACACTGAGCTTTTCGCTCAATTGTTCCGAGTCACAGCCTTGCCTCATTGGCAATGGAACTGACTTCGGCATCAGAGTACCTTTTGCCGCGACGCTGCCAATGCTGGCGGTCCAGAGAAATGACAACGCCAAAATTTTTGATGCTCGCCCCGACAAAGTTCCGCAGTACATCCGAGACGCCTCCTCACGAGGCGAACCATTCTGACCGTCTTGCACGGAAAGGCTGAAAATCCTGTGTCGCTGGACCCAAGCCGTTCCTTCTTCCATGTGAATACCACCGAGGCTTGGCTGCTGACTGGAGCCTCGCTCTTGATCGGCTTGGGAATCGGTTTGCTCGTGGCCCGCTGGGTCAATCGTTTGTGCGAGTCACCCTCGCGCCCTGGCGAAGTTCGAGTCACTGCGGCGCTGACCGGCACGCTCTTCGCGATCGCGACGTTCGCGATTGTTTTTCTGGAAGGGCAGCGAGTCGATGAAGTCGTGCCAGACGTGTGGTGGCGATTCGGTCGCTGGATCGCGCACCTCGGACTGCTTGCCCTGCTGATCGCCGCCACGGCGACCGACCTGCGGGAGTACATCATCCCGGATCAAATCACACTTCCCGGCGTGTTGTTCGGAGTCTTGCTGGCAACGGTGTCGGGGGACTTGCAACTCATTCATGTCTGGGTCGATTGGAACCATCCGCTTGTCGCGTTGCAGGGACCGGAAATTCCGAGTTGGTTGCCGCCGCATCCACACTGGCATGGACTCGTCTGGAGTTTGACCGGCGCGGCGATCGGTGCGAGCGTGACGTGGCTCGCACGAGCGATCTCGTCCGCCGTTTTGGGCCAAGAGGCGATGGGTTTCGGCGACGTCACGCTGATGGCGATGATTGGCAGCTTTCTCGGATGGCAACCGATGCTGTTCGTTTTCCTGCTCGCGCCGTTTTGCGGTCTGGTTGTTGGCGTCACGGTGAAGTCGTTGTTGAACCGACCGTACGTCCCGTATGGCCCGTACCTCAGTGCGGCGGCCATTGTGGTGATGCTCAGTTGGCGATGGATCTGGGCGTGGGAGCCGACCCCGCGCGTCTCGATCCGCAAATTGTTTGGCGATCTTCCGAGCTTGGCGATTCTGACCGGAGCGGCACTCGTCCTGCTGCTGGTCCTGCTGGGCCTCGTGCGCTGGTGGCGCGGCGGATCGCGTGCAGCAAACTAACTCGAAGCATCTGCGGGAGCCGTCATTTGACCGCTCCAAAAGCGGCATAACACGAGTGCTTGTGGAGAATTTCGACCTCGCGGAAACCGACCTCGCGGAGCAAGTCCAACTGAAACACGATCGAGCGTGGCGTGTCTTCACGGATGATCCGTGCGAACAATTCGTCTCGATATGCCTCGCCACCAACCGAAGTCAGATATTCGCCGTAACGCCTCCAATGAATCGCCTGAATTTCGGGGACCGGACTTTCGATCAAATCGAAAATCCAGATTGATCCGCTGGGTTTCAGAGCTGCGTAAAACTTTTGGAAGACCGATCGCCATTCGTCTTCCGTTCGCAAGTGGTGCAGCGTGGCGGCGGCGACGATCACGTCAAAGCGTTGCTCTCCGAGTTCCATCTCGCGCATGTCGGAATGGATTGTGGTGACGGCCCCCGACGTTTGCGGGCGAATGCGGTTGACGGCGCAATCGAGCATCTGTTGGCTCAGATCGACCAGCGTGACGTTGAGATTGGGAAGCCTCTGCAACAGCTTCAGCGTGTAGTTGCCGCCACCGCAGCCGACATCGAGCAGTTCCTTCGCGTGCGGAGTCGTCACCGCGGCGGCTTCGGCCACGAGGCTGAGTGTCAGCGGCGCATCGACGGTTGCAAGCTGTCCAGTTTCGAGATTCGAGTAGACATCGACTTCGGCATCGAACCGCTGGCGGATTTCTTCGACGGAGGATTTTTCGTCTGTCATCGTTGTGGCACTCGCTGTTGGAATCCGGAGCCACGTTCGCCAGAACGTGGGAGACGCTGTGAAACCCACGTTCTGGCGAACGTGGCGACCATCAAACTGGCCGCTCAGGCCGTTGCGAGAAACGCTCGCATCGCCTCGTTCACCGGCTGTGGATTTTCCAGCGGTGCGAGATGTCCTGAATCGGGAATCACTCGGAAGCTCGCGTGCGGCAAGGCCGACGCGATCTCCGACATCTCGGCCGGTGGCGAAATGACATCCTGTTCGCCGACGAGCACGAGTGTGGGGGATTCGATCGTCGCAAGCCACGGCCGAGCGTCCGCTCGTTCCGCCATTCCGCGCGAGGCAGCGGCGATGCCGTGCGAGTTTGTCGCGAGCATCACTTGCCGAATCTCTTCGATCCAAGCCGGCTCACGCACTCGGAATCCTGGGGCGATCAATTTCGGCAGCATCGCTTTCACGGCGACCTCTGGCCCCAAGCGAATGACGTCGTCCGCGAGCCGAAGTCGATTCGCAGCAGCTTCCGGGGGATCAGGAGCGGCTCGCGTGTCGCACAGGATGAGTGACTTCAATCGAGCCGAGTACCGACGGACGAACGGCCACGCGATGTAGCCTCCCATCGACAGGCCGCACAGCACGATCGGCTCGGTGATTCGCAGCGCATCGAGCAACGCGGCGAGATCGTCAGCAAATTGTTCCATCGTGACTTTGCCTTCAGTCACGGTGCTTTTCCCGAAGCCGCGCAGGTCCGGCGTGATGCAACGAAAATCATGCGACAGGTCAGCGACTTGCTCTCGCCACATCGTGTGATCGAGCGGAAAGCCATGCACAAACAGAATCGGCAAGCCTTGCCCGACGTCGTTGACGGACAGCGTCGCTCCTGGAATGTCGATGCGTTTGAGCACGTCTTTGGTCCTCGGAATCACAGCAGGAACACGCCCACGAGAATGTCGAGAATACCCATCAAGCTCGCTCCGGCAATGACGCCCGCGCAGATCGGTTCGTGGTTTTCGACCCACAGGTTGCCGTGAGCGTTCTCCTCTTTGATGCGACCGACGCCGAGCAGCCAAAACAGAAATGAGCCGAGGAACATGCACGACGCCGACTTGAAATCGATCACGAAGGCCAAGCCGAGGGCCACCGGCGACAGCGGCAGCTTGTTTTTCGTGACGATGCGCAGCACTTCCAAAATCAATGCCGCCACACTGGCGACGATGACAGCCGTGACAACGGACGATGGGAGCTTGCTCAATCCCTCGGTCAAGACTTTCGCAACTCCCATCCAGATCGTGACGGCGGGCATCGGGAATTGCTCGGACTGAATTTTCGCCAGCGAGGCGGGATCATTCGGATCGACCGCTTTCGTGAACAGCACGTTGAACAGGAACGCGCTGGCGATCGCTCCGCTGAAGATGCCGATGATGTGGCCGACCGCCTGTTGACGCGGTTTGGCTCCCAGCATGTAGCCCGGCTTGATGTCCATCAACAGGTTGGCCGAGTTGCCGACCACTTCGGCCGTGATGCCGGCGGTGGCGAGGTTTGCCTTGATGTCACCCGGTCGGACCAAGCCGTAGAACAACTGCGTGATCTTGCTCGTCGCTCCGATGGGCGTCGTGCTGGTCAGAGCGGTCGAGTTCGCTCCGACCAGCGACAGCGCGAACGTCAGCGGCAAGCCCACCAGCGAAACCCAAATCGGAATGTCAAAGAAGACCAGCGCCAGCCACGCGGTCACGAGGCTCATCACGGGAATGCCGACGACCGAAATCCACAGCGGGAACTCGATCCCTTTCAGCACGTCTTCGCCCTTCTTCTTGCCAGTGAGACCGCTGAACGCGCTGAGAATCATCTGCGGCTTGGCGAACAGCGAGACGAACGACGCCACGACCATCGCGGCCACGCCCGGCCACAACGCCCAAAGCGTGATTTCTCGCATGCCGAACGTGCCGTCCGGCTTCGGCTTGATCTCGCCGAGTTCGATCATCCACGGCGCGAGGATCACGAAATTCAGCACCGCTCCGAGCATCAGCGACGAGCCAGCTTTGATTCCCATGAGGCCGCCCGCTCCGATCATCGCCACGTCGAGCGCGGGAGAGATCGTCAGTTGCCGCATGTCGATCCCACGCAGCTTCGGAGCTTTGTCACCCGTCAGCCCGAACAGCGGAAAGAGCTCCTCGTGAAGGTGCCAGAAGGATTCCAGCTTGAGCAGCCGCTTTTGCAGCCACTCCTGGATTCCTTCGGCCTGCAAGAATTTGATGAACGCCGCCAGCCCCGCCGAGACGCCGAGCACTTTCGCCTTGAACATGCCGACCGAA